>NZ_CANMGY010000002.1:300000-412242 GCF_947497555.1 uncultured Umboniibacter sp. | reverse complement strand
TAGGTTGGGTGTGGAAGCGCTGTGAGGCGTTAAGCTAACCAATACTAATTGCCCGTGAGGCTTGACCATATATATTTTGTTGTTGTTAATTTTGCTTTGTTCGTTGTTGCTACGCGCATCGATGACAGTTACGTACAGTTGTACGCTCCTGCCACTCGCTGCTTATAGCGCCTAGAACAAAACGAAAATTACCGGCCAGCAAAACGGTTAAGTAGAGTAGAGATACTTGAAAGAATCGAAAGATTCAAATTGAACGATCGCAGGATCTTGTTAGATCTGGACTCGTGAGAACACAGAAAGTGAATCAGCTTCGTTATTACCGACTTATTTTGGATACTGTGCAGGCTAATCAATGATTACCCAGTCAGACACAGACATTCAAAGCCAGTTTTGCCTGGCGGCTATAGAGAAATGGAACCACCTGATCCCATCCCGAACTCAGAAGTGAAACGTTTCATCGCCGATGGTAGTGTGGGGTTTCCCCATGTGAGAGTAGGTCACCGCCAGGCACTTAATACAATGAAGAAGGCTCAACCGTTTGGTTGGGCCTTTTTTATTGCCTGTAGAAAACCCCGACGTTTATAATCTGCAGCGCGTGAATAAGGTGGTATAGTTGTTATGTATTAATGGCTAATTAATACATTCAAAAATTTGGGGTGAAGGAAGATACTCTTGAATATAATTTGTATGAAATGGGGAGATAAGTTTCCCCCACACTATGTCAATCGTCTTTATGCAATGGTTCGCCGCAACCTAACCGGGGACTTTCGCTTTGTCTGCTTTACTGAAGATGGTTCCGGTATACGAGAGGAAGTAGAAGTACAGCCTTTGCCCGAATTGGAGCTTCCTACTGGACTCCCAGAGCGCGGTTGGCGCAAGCTAACCGTTTTTGCTCCAGGTTTCGGAGGGTTAGAGGGGCCGACATTGTTTCTTGACCTCGACGTGGTGATAGTCGATTCGATTGACCCATTATTTGAGATTGAAGGCGAATTTTTCATTGCTCATGACAAAAAGAACCCTGCAAAGCAGGAGGGTAATTCGTCTATATTCCGCTTTATTCCAGGTGCCTACCCTGAGATTCTTGAAAACTTCGTTAATAACTTTGAGCGCGTTCGAAGTGAAGTTCGCCATGAGCAGGCCTATTTATCGCGAGAGATGCATCGTTCCGGTAAAATGCAATTTTGGCCAGATGAATGGGTGCCAAGTTTCAAATATAAGTGCTTGCCGAAGTTTCCAATGAATTTCTTCATAGACCCATTTATTCCGGATGAGGCGAAAATTTTGATATTCCACGGGTTGCCGAATCCACCTGAGGCGGTCGAAGGAAAGAGCGGTAAGTGGTACCGACATTTCAAACCAGCACGATGGATTGAAGACTATTGGTGTGAATAAGGTAGTCCTTATTCAGAAATAAAAAAGGGAGCTATTAAGCTCCCTTTTTCGCGGCCCGCGCTTGCTGATTGAATCAGGCTTTAGGTGTCTCTAGTTCCCCTAGACGCGCAGCAATGTCTTCCGCTGATGTCGCGGGATTAATGTCATCATCGATGAATGAGATATTACCATCGATATCTATGTAGATAGTTACTCGCGATGCGACACCGATTACCGGGATTAATACGTCCATTGCCTCAGCGACGCTCTTATCTTCATCCGAGAGAATCGGAAACTTCGCATCGTTCTCTTCAGCAAATCGGGTATTATCCTCAAGCGGATCAACACTCGCCATGAAATAGGCCGCATCATATTCTTCGATGAGGTGTCCGTTCATAGCCAGTGATTTACATTCAACCGTACAACCACTAGTGAAAGCTTTAGGGTACCAGGCGATCACGACTGCTTGCTTACCGATAAAGTCTTCAGAGTTGTAGGTGTTACCATCGCTGGCAGGCAGTTCGAATGCGGGTGCTTTATCGCCTACTTCCAGAGCGAATGCATTGAGGCTGATTAGCGCAGTTAAGGCAGCAGCGAAAAATTTCATAGTTTATCCTCTTGTTTTTAATCGTTGAGCCGTGTCATTACGCCTCACGTTTGGTTTTGTCTGAGTTACGACATAATCTTTTCTTTGGATCAAAATACTTAGGGCTTCTTTAGCTTTTTAGCGTGCTTTCTATTGGGGTAGGTGGTGGTGCAAATTTCACACACCCGCCCGTCACAACCTCTGGCAGTACAGTAGTCACGTCCCCAAAAGATAATCTGAAGGTGAAGCTTATTCCAGGACGGCTCAGGGAATAAACGTTTTAGATCCCTCTCGGTCTGCTCTACCGATTTTCCGGAGCTTAGGCCCCAGCGTTGAGCGAGTCGATGAATATGGGTATCTACGGGGAACGCGGGATGGCCAAAAGCCTGTGCCATGACAACACCAGCCGTTTTATGACCTACACCAGGTAATGCTTCTAAGTCAGTAAAATTGTCAGGCACTTCACCGGCGTGCTTATCAACCAATATTTGCGATAAACCTTGGATTGCCTTGGCCTTCTGTGGGGATAAACCGCAAGGACGAATAATCGCTTGGATGTCCGCCACAGATTGCTGTGCCATATCAAAAGGGTTGTCGGCAAGTTGCCATAGTGATGGTGTAACCGTATTTACTCGTGCATCAGTGCACTGTGCAGAGAGTAATACCGCCACTAACAGTGAGTAACTATCGAAGTGATCAAGCGGCACCGGCGGTTGAGGGTAGGTCTTCATCAATTTCTCGAAGATGAAATGGACACGATCCGCTTTATTCATACCCGTTCTCCATAAACCTGACGATACGATCAGCGGCTTCTGAGCACTCCTTGAGCGGCGCAACTAAGGCAATTCTCACATAGCCCGATCCAGGGTTGGTACCTTCCGATGTTCTAGCTAGAAAGCTGCCTGGTAGTACGGTAATGCCAGTAACGCGAAACAGCTCACGAGCGAAGTGCTGATCGTCACCGTGAACTTCGAGCCAAATGTAGAAACTGGCATCAGGGCGTTTGATGTCGAAGTGAGGTGAAAGGCGCTCAACAAACATGGTGTATTTTTCGTCGTAGGCAGTACGATTCTGCTCAACGTGATGTTCATCGTTCCAGGCAGCAACTGAGGCATATTGAGTGGGAAGACTCATGGCACAGCCGTGATAGGTTCGATAGGTGGTGTAGGGTTTGATAATGTTTGCATCACCAGCAATAAAGCCCGAACGTAGGCCAGGTAAATTAGAGCGCTTACTAAGAGAATGAATGGCTAAGCAACGAGAAAAATCGGTTCTCCCTAGCTCTGCGCAGGCCTGAAGTAACCCTGCCGGTGCGGCAGAATTGGTTGGGTACAGTTCAGAGTAACATTCGTCCGAGGCAATGATAAAGTCGTAGGTATCAGCGAGCGCAATCAACTTTTTAAGCGTGCTAAGGCTCAGACATTCCCCAGTCGGGTTGCCAGGCGTACAAATCATCAAGAGTTGCGTATGCCTCCATGTTTCCGGATTTACAGCCTCGAAGTTGGGCTGACCGTGGCAATCTGGAGAAATATTGAGGAACAAAGGTTGCGCGCCAGCGAGGAGAGTGGCGCCTTCATAAATCTGATAGAACGGATTGGGCATTGCTACGAGAGGCTGCTCCTTGTGACGATTTACAATCGCTTGAATGAGGGAAAAGATTCCCTCTCGAGTCCCATTGCAAGGAATTACTTGGGTAGTCGGATCCACCTGGGCGTTAAAACGGCGTAATAACCAATTTGAAATGGCAGATCTCAGCTCAGGCGTCCCCAGCGTGCTTGGATAGCGGGTGATTTCCGTCATAGCGTTAATGAGTGCATCGGTCGCGATAGCTGGCGCAGCATGCTTAGGTTCGCCGATAGATAAGAAGATCTCAGGTGATTGCCGAGGTTCAATTCCCTCTTTAAGCGTTCGCAAGCGTTCAAATGGATAAGGTTGTAACGTTTCTATATAGGAGTTCATAGGATTACTCGTGGAGTTCGTCGATGGATGACTCGATATCATCAATCAGTGATTTGATTTCATCTTCATTCGTAATCGGAACGCCTCCAGCGGTGGTTAGATGGAAGGTGTCCTCAACTTTCTCACCCATCGTCAATGTGCGTGCGAAATGTAAATTGATGTTGTGGCGGTTAAGCACCGATGCTAAGCGAGCGAGTAGGCCCGGTGTGTCGGACGCCACCAGATAAAGAACTGAGTAGCGCTGACTAGGTTCGGTGCTGATAGATGCTTTGGTGTTTCGATGGAAGTATTGATCCAGTCGGCTGGCCTTGCTTGTTGGGGAATCGGCTACCACATTAATATGAGTAAGATCATGAGTTATGACCTCAATAATTCGCTTAACTTTAGCAGGGTCATGCGCAACAGTTTCTTTGTTGTTATCCAGAACGATGAAGGTATCTGCGGTAAATCCATCATCCAAAGAATGTATACGTGCATCGTAGACACTTAATTTTAGACGATGTAAAGCTTTGGTAATGGCTGAAAAGACACTGGGGTGATCGACGGTTCTAACGAAAATTTGGGTTGCAGAAATTGCCTGGGAATCCCGCGTGTCTTTAACTGATACTAACGGCTTATCCGAACCATGCTCTAAGGTAAGGCGGGTATGCCAGGCTACGTCCGTTGTATTCTCACGCAGGAAGTAATCGTCGTGATACGCACTCCATAGTTGCTCAACATCCTCGGTACGATATCCATCATTCTTAAGCTCTCGTAACGCACCAGCCTTAGTATCTGCAATCCACATATTGGCGTTCGTCCGGTTCTCAGCTCCTCGCGCCAAGGCTGCACTCGTTTGATGGTAGAGTTGACGAAGTAAAAGCGCTTTCCAGCTGTTCCATAATTCGGGGTTGGTGGCATTAATATCCGCCACAGTTAAGCAAAATAAGTAGTCTAGATAGGTTTGGTCACCGACTTTTTCAGCGAAGCGATTGATAACGTCGGGGTCAGATAAATCTTGCTTCTGAGAGACGCCACTCATCAATAAATGCTTATCGATAAGCCAGCTAACTAAGTTAGTATCCCAAGCACCAAGATGGTGTCGTTCGCAGAACTTTCTAGCGTCAATAGCACCAAGTTGAGCGTGATTTCCGCCGCGCCCCTTAGCGATGTCGTGGAAGAGTCCAGCAATAAAGAGTAATTCAGGCTTGGGCAGTTTCCTTGCTACTCGTGTGGCGACGGGAAAATCTTCACTTCTTGTTCCTTGATGGAAGACGCGTAGATGCTTCACCAAAATGAGTGTATGTGCATCCACGGTATAGCGATGAAAAAGGTCGTGTTGCATTAGGCCGGTAATTTTATCCCACTCGGGTAAATAAGCGCCGAGGACTCCATACTGAGACATCCACTTCAGTAGACGACTCAAATTATGAGGACTCCGCATGATTTCCATGAATAACGAGGTGTTGCGAATATCAGCGCGATAACGTCGATCAATAAGGTGAAGGTGGGCGCGAAGCTGTCTGATCGTAGAGGCTCTGATACCTTTTATATTGGGGTCGTCACCTATGAGATCAAATATCTCCAACATCGCAGAGGGATAGCGAGCGAAAACAGTGCTGTTGCTAGTTTGAATGTATCCATCCACCGAATTGAATCTTCGATTTATCTCTTTCGGTATACTGTTCGGGGATTCCCCAAGGATTGACTCGCGTAGATATTGTAATAACACTTCGTTGAGCTGAGAGAGCATGGCGACCCAGCGATAATACCGCCTCATAAACTGCTCTACGCCCAGTGCTTTAGCGTTGTCTGAGTAGCCAAAAATATCTGCAAGCTGTCTTTGAGCATCAACCTGTAAACGTTCTTCAGGGCGCTTGCTCAGCATGTGAATGCCGTAACGAACTCGCCACAGAAATGTCTCACCATTACGCAGTAATGAAAACTCGGTGTCGGTTAAAAATCCCATCTTATGTAACGATGGTAGATCGCCTTTGCCAAAGCTTCGTTTTGCTACCCAAGCAATAGTCTGAATGTCACGAAGCCCACCTGGGGCTGTTTTTACATTCGGCTCGAGGTTGTACTCCGTATTATTGTTGCGCTCGTGGCGAGTTTCCTGCTCTTCAATCTTGGCGTGAAAGTATTCCTGTGCGCTCCATACTTCTTCGACACGCGTCTTGTTATGAATTTCTGCCAATAAATCACCTCGCCCTGCTAGTAGGCGAGATTCGATAATATTCGTCATTACGGTGAGATCTTTGCGAGCTAATGCGACCGATTGATCTACAGATCGAACAGCGTGTCCGACTTTAAGGCCTAAGTCCCACAGTGCAGTAACATACGCCGCTAACTGATCATCAATTTCAGGCGTAGGGGTATTAGTGAGGATTAGGATATCCAGGTCTGACTGAGGGTGAAGTTCTCCTCGGCCGTATCCACCCACGGCGATGAGTTCGATAGTTTCAGTGTTGTGAATAAAGCGGCGCCATAGGTGCGTCAACAGGTAATCGAAGAAAGCACTGCGTTCAGCCACTAAGCTTCGAATGCTTTCGCCCTCAACGAACCGATGATCAAGTTCGCTATTGGTCTCTTGGATCGCCTCTTTGTAGCACGTGATTATTGGTAGCGTCGCAAACTTCTGTTCGAACTTGATCGGGTCGAAGAATTCAGGAGGTGAAGGTTTCGCAGGCATATGGAATCCATTTAAGCGAGCAGGGCGCCCATCATGGGCGCCTGCGAATCGAGATCAAAACGGGAGTATTTCGTCACTTCGCTTCGTTAGCACGTCGACACCGGTCGCAGTCACAGCAATCGTGTGCTCCCATTGCGCTGAGAGTCGCCCGTCTTTTGTTTCAACAGTCCAACCATCACGTTTTAATTTGGTGTGGCGCTTGCCTTGGTTAACCATCGGTTCGATGGTAAATACCATCCCTTCCTTGAGCTCCAGCCCGGTATCAGGACGACCATAATGAAGAACCTGAGGCTCCTCGTGGAAGACTTTACCGATACCGTGTCCACAATATTCTCTTACCACGCTGTAGAAGTTGGCTTCGGCGTGTTGCTGGATGATGTGGCCGATGTCGCCGAGTTTCGCGCCCGGCTTTACGAGTTCGATGCCCTTGTACATACACTCTTGAGTAATCTCGACAAGACGTTTGGCATGGGGAGTAACTTTGCCAACAAAGAACATCTTGCTAGTGTCGCCATGCCAGCCATTTTCAATCACTGTGACATCAATATTAATGATATCGCCTTCTTTGAGCTTACGACTAGCACTTGGAATGCCGTGACAAACAACGTGGTTAATCGATGTGCAGATCGACTTTGGAAAGCCATTATAATTCAGGCATGCGGGGATAGCTTTCTGTTTGTCGACAATATAGTCGTGACAGATCTGGTCAATCTCTCCCGTAGTCATGCCGGGTTTAACGTACTCGCCAATCATGACAAGAACCTCTGCGGCCATCTGGCACGCGACGCGCATTTCTTCAATTTCTGCGGGTGATTTCAAGCTAATGCTCATAGTGGCTTAAGGCTCCTCAAGCTGCAGGTTCGATGTATTAACAATATTGACGGATAGTTTACTGACTTTTACAAAAAATTTCAGCTTTCATTGGCGTTAAAATAACTTTTATGGTATAAAACGCGCGCTCAGACTCATTGGTCTGTGCATAAACATTAAACTTAACTCTCACATACATCGGCACAATTACTTGGGTGCCCCTTTTTCGGGGTTGGTAATTGGGATGTGTGGAGGCATAACCCGATAAGGATTATTATCATGGCAAACGTATTAATGCGTGATCTGCTTAAAGCAGGCGCTCACTTCGGTCACCAAACTCGTTACTGGAACCCTAAGATGGGTAAATACATCTTCGGTGCACGTAACAAGATTCATATCATTAACCTAGAGCACACTGTTCCAGCATTCAATGAAGCGCTTGATCTTGTTAAGAAGCTTGCTTCTAACAAAAATAAAGTACTTTTCGTTGGTACTAAGCGTGCTGCGGGTAAAATTATGGCTGAAGAAGCAAACCGCGCAGGCCAGCCGCACGTTACTCACCGCTGGTTGGGTGGCATGCTTACTAACTACAAAACAATCCGTGCTTCGATCCGCAAGCTACGTGAGCTAGAGGCTCAGTCAGCTGATGGTACGTTCGAAAAGCTAACCAAGAAAGAGGCGCTTATGCGTACTCGCCAGATGGCTAAGCTTGAGAACTCGATCGGTGGTATCAAGGACATGGGCGGCCTACCTGACGCGCTATTCGTAATTGACGTTGATCATGAGCGTATCGCAATCCAGGAAGCTAATAAGCTAGGCATCCCAGTAATCGGTATCGTTGATACTAACAGCAACCCAGACGGTGTTGACTACATCATTCCTGCAAACGATGATGCAATCCGTGCCATCAAGTTGTACTCAGTTGCAGTAGCTGATGCAGTGCTTGAAGGTAAGGCTGGTGAAGTTGTAGCAAAGGATGAGTTCGTTGAAGTAGAAGGCGAACAGACTGCGGAATAAGTAGTCTCGGTAGAATTACCCATCTTTGAAAGGGGCTATTATGTAGCCCCTTTTTGGAATCTTAGTATTACGGATTGATTAGAGGAATTTACAATGGCTATTTCAGCGTCAATGGTTAAAGAACTTCGCGATCGCACAGGTCTCGGCATGATGGAGTGTAAAAAAGCACTTAAAGAAGCCGGCGGTGATGTCGAGAAGGCAATTGAAGATCTACGTAAGGCGTCAGGTCTGAAAGCAGCTAAGAAAGCAGGTCGTACAGCGGCTGAAGGTCTTTTGGCTGTTCGTGGTTCAGCATCAGTTGCAACGATGGTAGAAGTAAACTCAGAAACTGACTTTGTAGCGCGTGACGATGGCTTCAAAGGTTTCGTAAGCGATGTATGCGTTGCGGCTGAAGCCCAGGGTTCTGATGATGTAGCAGCTTTGCTTGCTAATGGTATTGAAACTCAGCGTGAAGCGCTTGTTCAGAAGATTGGCGAGAACATTTCTGTTCGTCGTATCGGTCGTCTTGAAGCTCCGGTTACTGGTTTTTACTTGCATTCAACAGGTCGTATCGGTGTGTTGGTTGGTCTAGAGGGTGGCTCTGAAGAGCTAGCTCGTGACGTAGCAATGCACATTGCAGCGGTAAACCCGCGTGTTGCAAAGCCAGAAGATATGCCTGAAGATGTTGTTGAAACTGAAAAGAACATCATTAAGGCTCAGCCTGATATGGAAGGTAAGCCAGCAGAAATCGTTGAGAAGATGATGGTTGGTCGTATCCGTAAGTTCTTAGCTGAGAACAGCTTGGTAGAGCAGGCGTTCGTTAAGAACCCTGAGCTAACAGTTGGTAAGCTTCTCAAGGAAGCCGGTGCAGATATCACCAGCTTCATTCGCTTTGAAGTTGGCGAAGGTATTGAGAAAGATGAAACTGATTTCGCAGCAGAAGTAGCGGCTCAGGTTCAAGGTAGCAAGTAATTGCAACTTTGAAGAAAACGGCGAACCTCGGTTCGCCGTTTTTGTATATACTATGGTTATGTCGAGATTCTTGGGAGAGTTATGGGTGTGACTGAAAAGAAGGCTAAAGATCGTAAATATAAACGGATTCTATTAAAGCTTAGCGGCGAAGAGCTAATGGGTGATGGTGAGTTCGGTATTGATCCCAAGGTGCTTGATAAAATGGCGCTGGAGATTGGGCAGCTTGTCGGAATCGGCGTTCAGGTTGGTCTCGTGATAGGTGGAGGAAACCTATTTCGAGGTAAGGCGCTAAGCGAAGCCGGTCTCGATCGCGTAGCAGGTGACCATATGGGTATGCTGGCGACCGTTATGAATGCTTTAGCGATGCGTGATGCGCTTGAACGAGCGAATATTTCTAGTCGTGTGATGTCGGCGATTCCCATGAGCGGTATTGTAGATCACTACGACCGTCGTCAGGCCGTTCGCTGCCTGGCAAATAATGAAGTGCTTATCTTTGCCGCGGGTACAGGTAACCCGTTCTTTACAACTGATTCAGCAGCATCTTTACGTGGTATTGAGATTGAAGCCGATATCGTACTAAAAGCTACTAAAGTAGATGGCGTCTACACTGCAGATCCAATTAAGGATCCAACAGCAGTGATGTACGACCGTCTTAGCTATGATGAAGTGCTTGATAAAAAGCTTGGTGTGATGGATTTAACATCAATCTGCCTAGTACGTGATCACGGAATGCCGGTTCGCGTTTTTAGAATGTCAAAAGCAGGTGCGTTGCTCAATATTGTTGTGGGCGATGACGAAGGCACCTTGATAGAGGGATAACATATAATGATGAATGAAATTCAGTCCGATGCTAAGGCTCGGATGGAGAAAAGTTTGGTCGCGCTAACGAGTGCTTTTAGTAAAATTCGTACCGGTCGTGCACATCCAGCCATTCTAGATACCGTTTTCGTTGATTACTACGGAACGCCAACACCGTTGAAGCAAGTTGCTAATATCGGAGTTGAGGACGCGCGAACGCTAACCGTTTCGCCATGGGAAAAGCCAATGACGCCCGTCATTGAAAAGGCAATTATGGCATCCGACTTAGGTTTGAACCCAGCTACCTCAGGTACCTTGATTCGCGTGCCAATGCCGATGCTAACGGAAGAAACTCGTAAGCAATACACCAAGCAAGCTCGTGGAGAAGCGGAAACGGCTCGTGTGTCAGTGCGCAATGCGCGTCGCGATGCGAACGCGGATTTTAAGGACTTGCTCAAGGAAAAAGAGATTTCTGAAGATGAATTGCGCCGCGGCGAAGATCAGATTCAGAAACTGACTGATCAATATGTGGCCAAAATTGGCGAAATGCTTGAGGCGAAAGAAAAAGATTTGATGGAAATTTAATCAATCTTAGTTCTTCAATGCCGGATTCAGCCCACTGAGTCCGGCATTTCTTTTTTTAACGGTCAAAATTTTGTTATAGTCGCTGAGTTGTTTTGATTGTCATACCGAGGGTGCCAAACTTTGAGTGGAAATTCTATCCCCCAGCATGTTGCCATTATTATGGATGGAAATAATCGTTGGGCCAAGGCGCGAAGAAAGTTTGGCATAGCTGGGCACCAAGAGGGTGTTGAGCGAGTACGTGAAGTTTTAGAGGCGGCGATTGCTGCAGAGGTAAAAGTACTCACTTTATATGCCTTCTCAAGTGAGAACTGGCAGCGACCGGCCACAGAAGTGAAGGGCCTAATGGGTCTCCTTCAACGGTATCTAGAGAAAGAAGCTAAGTCGTTGGCAAAGAAGAACGTTCGATTGCATTTAATCGGTTCTCGAGAGCGATTTTCGAAAAAACTAAACGCAGTCATGGATGAAGCTGAACGCTTAACCGCGGGCGGAGAATATCGCTTAAATATTGCCGTAGACTACGGTGGTCGTTGGGATATTGTCGAGGCAGCAAAAAAACTAGCTTCTGACGTTAAGGCTAACAAGCTTATGGTAGAAGACATTACTGAAGAGTTATTTACTAAAGCATGTCAGTTGAGCGACATTGTCGCCCCGGATTTATTGATTCGAACGGGCGGGGAAAAACGCATTAGTAACTACTTACTCTGGCAATGTGCCTATACTGAATTTTATTTTACGCCTGAATTGTGGCCTGACTTCAATGGCGAAAGTCTAAAGCAGGCATTGGCGGATTATGCAGGGCGACAGCGTCGCTTTGGTAAAACATCCGAACAAATAACGGCGCAAGGGTCTTAATATGCTTAAGCAGCGAGTTATAACCGCAGTGGTTATTGCAGCTTTATTTATTGCGGGAGTGGTTTACTCGACCCCTCTGCAAGGAACACTTTTTTTGGCGTTGGTGTGGCTGCTCGGGGCATGGGAGTGGGCGCAATTAGCGGCTATTGTCAATCGTTGGGTTAAGGCGCTGTACGTTGCTGTCGTAGCGGTTGTAATGATGGTGTTGCATTGGATTACTTTCGACGGTCTTACTGCCTTTAATCTCGATGTTGTTCGCAATGTCTTTATAGTCGCTAGTATCGTATGGGGAGTTCTCTTCCTGTGGGTTCAAGGTTACCCTTCGTCAGCGACCATTTGGCGTCATCCGCTGATAGTTCTATTGCTCGGAGTGTTGATTTTAGTGCCTGCTTGGTACGCAATGGTGCTGTTAAAATTCGAACATCACTACGCTTTGATACTCATCGCAGTGCTATTGATGGCGGTTGGTAATGATACCGGTGCCTTTGCAGTGGGTAAAACAATGGGTAAACACAAACTTGCCAAGGAAGTCAGCCCTAAGAAGACTTGGGAAGGTTTTTTCGGCGGCGTTGTTTTGGGCGCCATTGTGGGTTTCGTCATTGCCTACCTCATGGAGCTTCCTGCTTCGGATTGGCGTGGGTGGATGTTAGCGACGTTGGCAGCCATTGCGGGATCTGTAATTGGAGATCTAGCCGAAAGTATGTTTAAACGCCAGGCCGGTGTGAAGGATTCGGGTGTTTTACTTCCGGGTCACGGCGGCTTCTTAGATCGTTTGGATTCACTCTCTGCTGCATTTCCTCTGTTCGCGCTCGTTTACTTCTTTGAGTTTTACTGATGCCGGTTCAGCAAGTAACGATTCTTGGCTCTACCGGTTCGATCGGCCAAAACACGCTAGACGTCATTTCCCAACATTTTGATCGATATCAGGTTTTTGCATTGGTCGCGGGCGAGAATTGGCAGCAAATGCTACTGGACGCGAAGCGCTTTAATCCCGAAGTTATTGTGATGGCGAGTGAGTCAGCCGCTGCTAAGTTACGTGAAGCGCTTTCGGCTACCAAAATTGAAGTTCAGTCCGGGCTTCAGGCTATGATTGACGTGAGCGAGACGTCGTCTGTCGATATTGTTATGGCAGCAATTGTAGGAGCCGCTGGACTTCCAGCCTCTTTATCTGCAGCAAAAGCGGGTAAGAAGGTACTGCTGGCAAACAAGGAATCACTTGTGGTCGCGGGGGAGTTATTCATGCGCACGGTTCGCGAGAACGGTGCAACCCTGTTGCCGATTGATAGTGAACATAACGCCATATTTCAGTGTCTAGATGCGGGTAAGTTTGATCGAGAGCGTGGCGGGGTGTCTCGTATCCTACTCACAGGTTCTGGTGGCCCATTTAGGACGACTGAATTGGTCGATTTCGCTACGATCACGCCAGAACTAGCAGTGGCTCACCCAAACTGGAGTATGGGGCCTAAAATATCAGTGGATTCGGCCACCATGATGAATAAAGGGTTGGAGTTAATCGAAGCCTGTTGGCTGTTTGATGTTACGCCAGCTGATATCGATGTTGTGCTTCACCCGCAAAGTATTATCCATTCTATGGTCAGTTACATTGACGGTTCGGTCATCGCGCAAATGGGTAATCCCGATATGCGGACACCAATCGCCTACGGTTTATCCTATCCTGAGCGCATAACGAGTGGCGTGAAACCCCTTAATTTCACTGACATTGCACGCTTGGATTTCGATGTTCCCGATCAACAGCGATACCCATGTTTATGGTTGGCTAGAGAAGCTTTCGAGATTGGTGGTGCTAAGCCTGCAATCCTTAATGCGGCAAATGAAGTAGCCGTAGCAGCCTTTCTTGTCGGTGAAATAGCATTTAGTGATATTGCTAAGGTCTGCCAAGATGTATTGGAGCAAGAGCTCTGTGGTTCTGTCGCGTCGTTAGATGAAATTCTAAGTATAGATCTAGTCGCCCGCAATGCGGCTCAAGCATTGATTAATCAGAGGTCGTGATAGTGGAATTGCTTCAAACAGTGTTAATCGCCTTGGTAACGCTAGGTATTTTGGTTGCAATTCATGAGTTTGGACATTTTTGGGTAGCTCGCCGCTGCGGTGTGAAAGTGATCAAGTTCTCCATTGGCTTCGGTCCTGACCTACTCCGTTATACCGCTAAAGACGGAGTCGTCTATTCGTTTTCAGCTATTCCTTTAGGCGGTTACGTTCGGATGGCGGGAGAGGACGACGATGAATCTCGTGATGCTGAACCACATGAAATGTTTGACGCTAAGACAGTTTGGCAGCGAATTGCAATAGTTGGTGCGGGGCCGGCGATTAACTTGCTACTCGCAGTAGTTGTGTTTTTTGGGCTTTCACTTCGCGGTGAAGTGGGGCTTGCACCCGTTATTGGCAATTATGAGCCGACGTCGCCCGCTGCAAGTCTAGATCTTAGTTCAGGTCAGGAAATCTATGCCGTTGACGGTAAGCAGACTAGTACGTGGCGCGAGGTCTCATTGGCGCTACTCGATCGAGTCGGTGACTCGGGGATCGTAAGCTTCACAGTAGGTTACCCCGAGTCAACCTTGACGTACGATGTGAGCGTTCCAATTGAAGGTTTCCTGTCACAGGGTGAGGTTAGCGATCCAATACAAGAGCTGGGAATTGAACCTTGGCTACCACCTCTAAGGCTCGAGGTGAGCTCGGTGCAAGTGGGCAGTCCTGCTGAATATGCAGGACTCTTGGTAGGCGATGTCATCGAATCCACAGACGGAATAGTTTTTGAGCGCTTCACTCAGTGGTCAGATTACATTCAAGATCGTGCCGATCAGGAAATAGCCCTTGGTTTGCTCCGTAATAGCGAATCACTAACGTTAACAATCGTACCGAAAGAAAGTGAACTAAATAATGAACGTCGTGTGCTTCTCGGTGTCTCATTATTACAGCAAACGTGGCCAGAAGAGATGGTTCGTCGCTATCACTATTCAATTCCTGAGGCACTGTGGAACGGGGTAGATAGAACCGTTGACACTTCGATTTTTATCGTTAAGTCGATTGCGAAGATGATTACGGGTGATATTTCGACCAAAAACTTGAGTGGGCCGATAACGATTGCTAAAGTGGCATCCGATTCTGCAGCGAATGGCGTCGCCAGCTGGCTTAGTTTGCTTGCTTTGCTAAGTGTAAGTTTGGGGGTGCTGAATTTGCTGCCGATACCAGTTCTCGATGGTGGTCACCTACTGTTTTATTTCATTGAGGCTGTAAAGGGTTCGCCAGTGGACAAACGCGTGCAGCAGTATGGCATGCAGGCAGGGATGGCTTTGGTGCTTTTGGTGACGTTACTAGCAATTTATAACGATATATTACGTCTCTAAAACCGATAAAAAATAACAAGAATTTAGCGTTCATCACATAGAGCGCAAGAGAATTTACTTACAAGGTCATTATGAAACGATTTGCCAGAAATTTATTAGCGGTGGCGCTGTTACCTACGGCGGCCATGGCGTCTGAATTCCGCGTCTCAGATATCCGACTCGAAGGTCTGCAGCGTCTTTCTGCAGGGACTGTATTTGCTTCGTTACCAATCAACATTGGCGATACTATTGATTCTTCAGCGCTTCGTCTTGCTGCGAGAAGCCTGTTTGCCAGTGGCTATTACGATGATGTCCGCTTTGAAGAAGATAATGGTGTATTGGTTGTACACGTTGTCGAGCGACCAGCAATCGATTCGATTGAAATTGAAGGCGAGAAAGCGATTGCTGAGGAAGATCTCCTAGCGGGTTTGTCGGATTCAGGGCTTGCAGAGGGGCAGATTTTTAAGCGTTCTGTGCTCGATGGTATTACGCAAGAACTAGAGCGACAGTACATCTCTCAGGGGCGCTATAACGCTACGGTCGAAGCGGAAATCGTAGAGCTCGCACGTAATCGTGTCCAGATCAACATTGATATTGATGAGGGTAGTGCCGCTTCAGTCCGACATATTAATCTTGTCGGTAATACCCTTTTCACTGACGAAGTCTTGATGGAAGACTTCGAGATGAAGGAGTCTGATTGGCTGTCGTGGATGGGCAGTGAGGATAAATACTCTCGAGAAAAACTAGCGGGTGATATCGAGCGACTTCGCTCCTACTATCTCGATCGTGGCTATTTGGATTTTCAGATTGATTCAACTCAGGTCACTATTTCTGATGATAACGAATCTATCTTTGTAACCCTCAATATGACAGAAGGGGAGCAATACCAAATTGGCGAAACGAATATCGTGGGTGAGTTGGTAGTCAATGAGTCAGAATTGTCTCGCTTAGTACTTATTCAGCCAGGTATGACGTTTTCGCAAATTTTGATGACAACATCAGCAGACTATATGACCCAGCGACTTAGCAATGAAGGCTACACCTTTGCCGAAGTCAATGGTGTTCCCGAGGTGAATGAAGAGGGTAAAGTTGATATTACTTTCTTTGTCCAGCCTGGAGAGCGAACCTACGTTAGGCGAGTTGAGTTTCGTGGTAATACCAAAACTGCCGACGATGTACTCCGCCGCGAAATGCGGCAAATGGAAGGGTCAACTGCATCGAATATTGCGATCGATCAAGGTAAGGTTCGCCTAGAGAGACTGGGTTATTTTAAAGGCGTTGAAGTGGCAACCACTGAAGTCGCTGGAACTGAAGACCAAGTAGATGTTACCTATACCGTAGAGGAACAGCCATCAGGTAACGTGGGGGGTAGTGTTGGCTATTCGGATGGCTATGGTTTGATTTTTCAGGCAAACCTTCAACAGAACAACTTTCTTGGTACCGGTAATGCGTTTGGTATCAACTTGAGCTCTTCAAAGTACTACAAGAGCGCTAGCCTTAACTATACCGATCCATATTTCACTCCTGATGGTGTAAGTCGTGGCTTTAATGTTTTCTATAGTCAGCGGGACTACGGAAGTAGCGGTTTTACTCCGTTTGGCGTGGATAAGTACGGTGCTGGTGTAACATTAGGTTGGCCGATATCCGAGATCGAACGAATCTCCCTTGGATTGACTTACAATCACTCGCTGATTACGCCAGGATTCAGTCCAGCTCAGCAAATTCAGTCTACACCGGGCGATATCAACGATAGTGGTTATCAGTATTGGGCCGAACAGTCGGATCTCTTAAATGATGGCGGTTCCTTTGTCGATGACCCAGATAACCCCATTTTAGATGATAATGGTGATCCTGTATTGGATGACGACGGCAATCCTACATTCGGCCAGATGTATCAAGATGATCCCAATGATTGTTATGACTTGGGTACGAGCTCCATTACAGGCTCTAGCTTTATTTATTATTCCTGTGCGCTAAATGACATCAGCACGGTGGAGGATAGCCAGCTTACTAATAACCCTCCTGGTTTTATTGATGAATATGGCGAAGAGTACGATGACTTTACGCTTCGAGTAACATGGATGCAGTCAACCTTGAACCGAGGTATTTTGGCTAATCGTGGTTATCGTCAAAGTCTTGTATTCTCGGCGACAACTCCAAATTCTGACCTTAGCTACTACAAGGTGAATTATGAGGGGCAAATCTTTCAACCGCTGACAAGTTTCTTGACCCTTCGCCTTCACACTCGTCTAGGTTATGGTAATGGCTACGGTGATCTTGATGAATTACCGTTCTTTGAGAATTTCTATGCAGGTGGTCTTGGGTCGGTTCGCGGATATAACCGAAACGTGCTTGGGCCGCGAACCTCATCAGCTGAATACTATGCAGGTCAGCAGGTAATCAATTCAGACGGGTTTGGTGAAGGAACCTTAGTGAATGCGAATGGCCAACTTGTGACTCAGTTGTCGGGTACTAGCCAGCGCACCAATGCGTTTGGTGGTAACTTTCTCGTAACAGCCGGGGCAGAATTTATTTTCCCAACACCGTTTGTTAAAGACCAGCGAAGTGTGCAATCGTCCTTCTTTATTGATACCGGTAACGTTTTTAGTACCAGTTGTGAGAATGGTGAGTTAAACTGTTACGACTTTGATGTGAGCAAACTTAGTGGTTCTTATGGTTTGAGCCTAACTTGGATTTCAGGCTTTGGCCCATTGACCTTTAGTTATGCCTTGCCGTTTAATTATGATAAGTCTCTCGAGGGCTCAGGTTATGACTTTATCGAGCGCTTCCAGTTCTCGATGGGACAAGCATTTTAAAATAATATAAACAATAACGTTTTTTTGATATTTGGAGAGTTACCGTGCGTTTTCTAGTTAAATTAGCAGCTTCTATGTTGGCCGTTGTCTTATCAACATCTGTTCTGGCTCAGGGTAAGGTCGCCGTTGTCGATTTGAATGCCGCTATCATGGAGACCGATGTCGCAAAAATGCGTATTCAAGAACTTCAAGCTCAAGCTGATGTTCAAGAAGTTATCACTGAAGCAGAGACATTGATGGCTGATATTCGTGCACTTCAGGAAGAGGGGCAAGCTAACTCGGTAACATGGAGTGCAGAGCGCCTACAGGAGCAGCAAGCTGCCATTCAGAGTAAGAGTGTAGATTTTCAAGCAGCTCAGACTAAGCTGAACGACGCACAAAATCGTGTAGTGGGTACGTTGATGCAAGAGCTTCGTCCGCGTGCGGGCCAAGCGGTTCAGGACTTAATTCAGTCTGAAGGCATTGGTTTATTGTTAGACAAGTCAGCCGTTTACCCCGTTGGTCGTCAGCAGGGTTCGCCAGTTGTGCTGTATGTCGACACGTCTTTTGATTTGACTCCTCGTGTTACAGAGAAACTTAACCAAGGTTAAGAGGTAATAGGGCTTGGAATATAGCTTAAAACAACTCGCTTCGATCGTAGGCGGATCAGTTCAGGGTGACGATAGTTACCTTATCCAGGGGCTGGCTACTCTTCAGAGTGCCGGCCCTTGTCATCTTTCATTTTTGGCTAATGCTAAATACACCTCTCAGTTAGCCTCTACTTCGGCTGGTGCGGTGATCTTAAATCCTGCGTCAGTGGAGAGTTTTGTCGGCAATGCTCTCGTGGTGGACGATGCCTACGTTGCCTTTGCGAAACTTACTCATATATTCGAAAAGAAGAGTAGCTCAAGTGGCGGTGTACATCCTTCGGCCGTTATTGCGGGCAGTGCTAAGGTTTCCCCGTCGGCACTCATCGGTCCAAATGTTGTGGTTGGCGAAAATGTTGTCATCGGTGAGAACACGGTTTTGGGAGCTAACGTAGTTATCGGCGATGAATCTGTTTTAGGTGATAGCTGTGAAATTAAACCAAACGTCGTCCTCTATCATGGGGTCAGATTAGGTCATCGAGTACGAATTCATAGTGGCTCGGTGATCGGCTCTGATGGGTTTGGTTTCGCCCCAATGCCCGATGGTTGGTTTAGAATCTGTCAGTTGGGTGGTGTAATTATTGGTAACAACGTTGATATTGGTGCTAATACCTGCATTGACCGAGGCGCTTTGGATGATACCGAAATTGCCGACGACGTTATTATTGATAACTTAGTGCAAATTGCTCACAACGTTAAGATTGGACGCTATACTGCGATTGCCGGTGCTGCAGGTGTTGCTGGAAGTACTGTCGTAGGCGAAAGATGTACCTTGGCTGGTGGTGCTGGTATCGTGGGACATTTACAGATTGCTGATAATGTCCACATTACGGCAAGTACAATGGTGACAAAATCTATCACTGAAGCAGGCTCTTATTCGTCTGGAACGCCGATGATGCCAACATCTGAGTGGCGCAAGAACGCGGTTCGATTCAGTCAGCTTAAGGATTTAGCGCTCGTCATCAAGAAACTGGATAAATAAGGAAGGAATTGAGTAGTGGATATTCGTGAAATTCAGGACTACTTACCTCATCGATACCCATTTCTATTGATTGATCGTGTGCTTGAAGTTAAGCCCATGGAGTCTATCCACGCCATCAAAAATATTTCAATTAATGAGCCTCAGTTTAATGGTCACTTCCCCCATGCTCCAATTTTTCCCGGGGTGTTAATCGTGGAGGCTCTGGCCCAAGCGTCAGGTATCCTTGGGTTTAAGTCCGCAGGAAAAAAAGCGACTAACGGCTCCCTCTATCTATTTGCCGGAGCAGATAATGTGCGATTCAAAAAGCCCGTGGTGCCGGGAGATCAACTGCATTTACACGCGAACTATGTAGTTCATAAGCGCGGGATCTGGAAGTTTGAATGCGAGGCAAGGGTTGATGGCCAAGTCGTTGCCCGGGCGAGTATTACCAGTGCTGAGCGAACGATTTAATCAACTTTATACTCAAAGTACTTCACTGAATTAGAAGGTTTCACTGTGACGAAAAATATACATCCCACCGCGATTGTTGATCCCAGTGCTAGTCTTGCCGAAGATGTAATCGTTGGCCCCTACGCGATCATTGGTGAGCGAGTCACCATAGGCAAAGGTTCTCGGATTGAATCCCACGCCGTGATTAAGGGTCCGAGTATCATTGGTGAGGACTGTCATATCTTTCAGTTTGCAACAGTGGGCGAGGCAACTCCTGATCTGAAGTACCAAGGAGAAGAAACTTGGTTGAAAATGGGAGATCGCAATGTAGTTCGTGAAGGTGCTACGATCCATCGCGGTACGGTCCAAGATTTGGGTGAGACACGCATCGGCTCGGATAACCTCATTATGGCTTATGCCCACGTTGGTCATGATTGCGTAATAGGTGATCACTGTATTTTGGTGAATAACTCCGCGCTGGCAGGACACGTTTGGGTTGGTGATTGGGCAATCCTTGGAGGCTACACCCTTGTTCATCAGAGGGTGAAAATTGGCGCCCATGCCTTCACCGGTTTTGGGACGGGTGTCAGTATGGATGTGCCAGCTTTCGTGACGGCCTCGGGGCACCGTGCAGAACCTAAAGGTATTAATTCCGAGGGGCTCAAGCGCCGCGGCTATACCACTGAACAAATAGCCAATATTACCAAGGCATATAAATTACTTTATCGACGCAAGTTGAAGCTCGACGAAGCGCTCGCTGAGATTCGAGCGCTTGATCCAAACTGTGAAGCGTTAGGCGTGTTTATCAACTCGATATTATCGTCAAAGCGGGGAATCATGCGCTAATGGGACAGCGAGTAGCGATTGTATGTGGCGAGATGAGTGGAGATATATTGGGCGCGGATTTAATCCGCGCTCTTCGTATTCACTGGCCAGACGCTACTTTCGAGGGCGTAGGCGGCCCGAAAATGATCGCCGAGGGCTTCGAGTCCTATTTCGATATGGATCGTTTAGCGGTCATGGGCTTGGTAGAGCCGCTTAAACGTCTCCCCGAGTTACTGAGAATGAGGAAGTCATTAATAACCCGTTATCGTGAAGACCCCCCAACCGTCTTTATTGGTATCGATTCTCCGGATTTTACCACTAATATTGAGCTAGCACTTCGAGCCGCTGGTACTAAGACAGTCCACTATGTCAGTCCATCGGTTTGGGCTTGGCGAAAGGGGCGTATTCACAAGATAAAACGCGCTGATGATCTCATGTTGACATTACTTCCCTTTGAGGCAGATTTCTATCGCCAACATGACGTCCCAGTTGTTTTTGTCGGACACCCCTTAGCAGATCAAATAGAGCCCATCACCGCGGCTGAGGCTCGTAGAGAATTAGGGTTAGACGTAAGTTCTGAAGTGCTAACCTTGATGCCTGGAAGCCGTGAAAGCGAGGTGTCTATGATGAGTCGCGATTACTTTGACGCAGCTAGGGTTTTGTTCGAGCGAGGCGAAATAGAGAATATTGTTATTCCTGCCGCGAATGACGCCCGCTATCGTCAATTAGCTGAACTGCTTTGTCACTACCCCGAGCTACCCGTTAAATTAATCCGCGGACAGTCACAGTTGGCAATGTCGGCAGCATCGGTAGTTTTATTGACCTCCGGTACCACGGCATTGGAAGCCATGTTACTTAATAGGCCAATGGTGGTGGCTTATCGCACTAGCGCCGTAACTTTCTTCGTGATGTCCAGGTTGGTTGATATTAAATTTATTGCACTACCCAACCTGATTGCCGGTGAGAAGATAGTGCCTGAGGTTATCCAATCCGAGGTTAGCGTCGATAGACTAGTAAGCGAAGTCTCTTCGCTACTTCGGAACGATCAACAGAGCGAGCGTTTCTTAGCATTAACTCAAATACTTCAGCAAGGCGGTAGTGCTAAAGCAGCACAAGCTATAGTTTCGCTATGCAGTCATTAGATTTGTTTGCTCCAACTCTAGCTGAGGAGTTGATTGCTGGAGTAGATGAGGTAGGGCGGGGACCGCTAGCCGGAGATGTCGTTACTGCAGCGGTGATTCTTGATCCCAAGCGACCCATCGCTGGCCTGGCGGATTCGAAGAAACTGAGCGAAGCAAAGCGTGATGCGTTGTATGACGAAATTATCGCGAACAGCCTTTGCTATGCAATTGGACGATGTTCAGTAGCAGAAATAGACGAATTAAATATTCTTCAAGCCACGATGCTCGCCATGCATCGTGCGGTGGAAGCTTTGAGTATTCAGCCTAGCTTCGTTAAAGTGGATGGGAATAGAGTGCCGAAGTGGCCTTATCCTAGTGAAGCTATTGTCAAAGGCGACACCAAGGTTGCCGAGATCAGTGCCGCGTCTATTTTGGCGAAGGTCACTCGAGATCGCGAAGTTGCGCAGTTCGACCAGCGCTTTCCCGGTTACGGCTTTGCGAAACACAAGGGTTACCCAACTGCTGCGCATCTAGAGGCGCTAACTAAGTTGGGGGCAACACCATTACATAGAACAAGCTTCGCGCCAGTAAAGCGCGCGCTAGAAGCGTCTAATAAGAATAAATAAGGTAGCTAACGTGTCACAGAGTTTTGTCCACCTTCGTGTACATACCGAATTTTCCCTCGTTGATGGCATTGTTAAAATCAAACCATTAATTGCGGAGACAGCTACGGCGAATATGCCGGCAGTTGCGATTACTGACCTAAATAATATGTATGGTCAGGTGAAGTTCTATAAAGCCTGTCAGAATGCAGGTATCAAGCCTATTGTTGCGGCCGATTTATTGCTCCGTGATGAAGATGGCAGTGTTTTTCAACTACCGTTTCTTGCGCAAACTCTAAAGGGCTATAAGAATCTAACGGAACTGATCTCCAGAGCTTGGACACAGGGGCAGAGGGCAGGTGTTGCTGCCGTGAAGCGCGAATGGATTGAAGAGCTGTCAGAGGGCTTAATTGTACTTTCTGGTGGTATCTTCGGCGATGTAGGTAAGGCCTTGCTTCAGGGGCATCCCGAGGTTGCTGAAGAACGCTGTGATTGGTGGACGACTCATTTCCCCGATAGATTCTATCTAGAAGTTAATCGCTGCGGTCGTATTGGTGACGAACAGCATTTACATGCCGCCGTAGAGCTATCACACCATAAGCAGATTCCCTTGGTAGCCACCAATGATGTTCGTTTCTTGAAGAGCGAAGACTTTGATGTTCATGAAGCGCGCGTGTGTATCCATGACGGTTACACACTGGGAGATAAACGTCGGCAAAAGATCTATACAGACCAACAATACCTTCGTTCCGCCAAAGAGATGGAGACGCTCTTTGCGGATTTACCCGAGGCCCTCGCCAATTCGGTGGTGATTGCGCAGCGCTGTAACGTAGAGATTGAGTTAGGCACCTATTATCTACCGGATTTCCCTATTCCTGAGGGCATGACACAGGACGAATTCTTTACCAAAATTTCCTACGAGGGTCTTACTGACCGCTTGGACTTTCTCTTCGGTAAAGATCACCCAGAATGGGATGAGATTTATGCTCGCTATGCGGAGCGACTGCAGTTCGAACTCGATATCATTATTCAGATGGGCTTCCCCGGTTACTTCTTAATCGTCATGGACTTTATTAAGTGGGCTAAAGATCACGCTATTCCAGTGGGACCAGGTCGAGGGTCTGGTGCCGGCTCACTAGTAGCCTATGTGCTGTTGATTACGGATTTGGATCCGTTAGAGTACGATCTCCTGTTCGAGCGATTCCTGAATCCAGAGCGTGTTTCGATGCCCGATTTCGACGTCGATTTCTGCATGGAAGACCGTGACAAGGTGATCTCATATGTGGCCGACAACTATGGTCGCGATGCAGTGTCTCAGATTATTACCTTTGGTACTATGGCGGCAAAGGCGGTGGTTCGTGATGTTGCAAGGGTCCTGGCGAAGTCCTATGGTCTAGCCGATAAATTATCGAAGCTGATTCCTGCCGACCCCGGTATGAGCTTGGCGAAGGCGCTCGAGGAAGAAGCTCAGCTGGGCGAGTTATTAAAAACTGATGAGGATGCGCAGGAAATTTGGGATATGGCGGTCCGCCTTGAGGGTACCGTGCGCAACGTGGGTAAACACGCCGGTGGTGTAGTGATTGCGCCGACTAAGCTGATTGATTTTGCACCACTGTACTCTGATGAGGACGGATCAGGTCTCGTTACTCAGTTTGATAAGAACGATGTAGAGGAAGCGGGTTTAGTAAAGTTTGATTTCCTAGGTTTGCGAACGCTTACTATTATCGACTGGGCGATTGAAATGATCGATCGGCGCCGGGCGCTAAATAATGAGCCTCCGGTTGATATCTCGAAGATCCCCTTGGATGACCCAGCCACCTACACCCTGTTGAAAAAGGCTGAAACTACGGCGGTATTCCAGTTGGAATCGCGTGGTATGAAAGAACTCATTCTGCGCTTAGAACCGGATAATATTGAAGAGATGATTGCCTTGGTGGCGCTGTTTCGCCCAGGGCCTCTGCAATCGGGAATGGTTGACGATTTCATCAATCGTAAGCATGGTCGAGCTGAGGTCGCCTACCCCGATAAAACCTATCAGCACGAATGTCTGGTGCCAATTCTAGAACCAACCTATGGCGTTATTGTCTATCAAGAGCAGGTCATGCAGATTGCTCAGGAGCTCGCCGGTTACTCGCTGGGTCAGGCTGACTTACTCCGTCGAGCTATGGGTAAGAAGAAGCCCGAAGAAATGGCCAAGCAGCGTTCGAGTTTTGAAGAGGGTGCCGCAAAGCAGGGGATTGACCCCCAGTTGGCGATTCGTATCTTCGACTTGGTAGAGAAGTTTGCGGGTTATGGCTTTAACAAGTCCCACTCGGCGGCGTATGCGATTGTTTCCTATCAGACGGCATGGCTGAAGGCGCACTATCCGGCCGAGTTTATGGCTGCGACCATGTCATCGGATATGGATAAGACAGAGAAGGTTGTAACCTTCATTGAAGAATGCCGACATATGGGCCTTGAAATTCTGCCTCCCGATGTCAATCGCGGTGAACTGAAGTTTTCGGTTGATGAACAGGGGCGAATTATTTACGGCTTAGGTGCTATTAAGGGCCTTGGTGAAGGTCCAGTAGAAAGTATTCTTGACGCGCGCAAGGATCAGCCGATTGAAGATTTATTCGACTTTTGCTCGCGAACTGACCCCAAGCGGGTAAATAAACGGGCAATCGAGGCGCTGATTTACTCCGGTGCATTTGACTCCATTGGGCCGCAGAGTGACAACATCAGCGCCAATCGCGCCGCACTTTTAGCGGCGGTCCCTGAAGCGGTCAAGGCGGCGGATCAGACGGCTAAATCTGTGAGTGCAGGGTTAGATGATTTGTTTGGTGGAGTAGGTCCCGATAGCTTCGGTGACGAAAATGTCTACGAGAAGTATACGAGTGAACTGCCTTGGACATTACGAGAGCGTCTCGATCACGAGCGCGATACGCTGGGATTGTATCTAACGGGTCATCCCATTGATGAATACGAGGATGAACTTCGACGGGTAGTGCGATACCGCCTGCGAGATCTCCGTGCCGACAAGAATAAGCAGCGCCTCGTTGGGCTGGTGGTGGACATCCGTGCGATTAAAACGAAGCGCGGTGATACCATGCTTATCGTTAAACTCGATGATAGAACTGGGCAGATAGATATCGCCATGTTCTCTGATTTGGTGGAAAGTAACCGCAATAAAATTCAGTTGAACTCTATTATCGTGGTTGAGGGCGAGGTTAGTCAGGACAACTTTACCGGAGGTTTAAAAGCCCGAGCTCACGATGTGATGCGTTGGGATGAGTCCCGGTCCAAACTATTGGCTAATATATCCATTGAGCTCTCAAGTTCTCAGGCAACGGTGATAAAACAGAATTTGAAGTCACTGTTTTGCGAATCTCCTGGAGAGTGTCCCGTTGTCCTCCGATATAGTACGAGTAGTGCGGTGGGAGAAGTCAGTATTGATCAATCCTGTTGGGTGACGCCAACGGATGAACTGTTGCAATCATTGCGTCAACGCTTTGGCGAATCGGCGGTAGTGTTAAATTACCGTTAACTTTACTCGACTGATGAGTCACGACATCGTATTATAGGCACCGTTTTATTGCGAAGATGCCCCAGGGTGTGGCGCCGCTCTTAATTTAGTATCCCTAGGCTATGCTTAGGAAAGTCCAAAAGACGAGATAATATATGAATCCGAATTACCTAGACTTTGAACAGCCGATCGCTGAGCTTGAAGCCAAAATTGAAGAATTACAGTTTGTTGGCCACGATTCGGAGGTAAACATTACCGATGAAGTGAGTAAGCTTCGTGGCAAGTGTGAGAAGCTAACCTCAGATATCTACAAGAAGTTAGATTCTTGGCAGATTGTGAAGGTGGCTCGTCACCCGCTTCGCCCATATACCTCCGATTATATTCCACGTATCTTCACGGATTTCGAAGAGTTACATGGTGACCGTCACTTTGGTGATGACCAAGCTATCATTGGTGGCCTAGCCCGTCTTGAAGGTAAACCGGTAATGGTGATCGGCCAGGAGAAGGGTCGGTCGGTCGGCGAGAAGGTTAAGCGTAACTGGGGTATGCCAAAGCCCGAAGGTTATCGTAAAGCTCTGCGCCTTATGCAAATGGCAGAACGTTTTAAGCTACCTGTCATTACGCTAATCGATACACCTGGAGCTTATCCTGGAATCGATTCTGAAGAACGTGGTATCTCCGAAGCTATTGCGCAAAATCTCGCGGTGATGTCTCGCCTCAGTACGCCAATTATTTGTACTGTGATCGGGGAAGGTTCATCGGGCGGCGCGTTGGGAATTGGTGTTGGCGATCAACTAAATATGTTGCAGTACTCCACCTACTTTGTGATTTCTCCAGAAGGCTGTGCCAATATCATTTGGAAGACTGTCGAGAAGGCCCCCGATGCTGCGGAAGCAATGGGTGTGACTTCGTCGGTATTGGAAGAGCTCGGTATTGTTGATACGACTATTCCTGAGCCGATGGGCGGCGCCCATCGAGATGTTGACGCTATGTCAGCGAATATTCGTGAGCACCTAGTGAAACAGCTTGCAGAATTAGAAGCCATGCCAACCGAAAAGCTACTGGAAAAACGCTACCAGCGCTTAATGTCTTACGGCAACTAAGCAATGGTGATTAGGCAGCAACTCAAGGCTGCGCTGGCTTCGGTCATCGCGTCGCGTTGGGTTGTCGCTTGGTCTGGTGGTGCCGATTCAACGGCACTGCTGCATGCGCTCATTCAACTTAATCTCCCTCAGCCAATTCTGGCAATTCACGTCAATCATCAATTACAAGCCAATAGCTCGCTTTGGTCGGAACAATGCCGTCGGATGGCTGCCCAGTGGGGAGTAGATTTTCATGCTGTGGACGTGGCCGTTGTCGCGTCGGGCAAGGGTGTTGAAGCGGCGGCGCGAGAGGCTCGCTATCATGCCTTCGAAGTGTTGCTTGAGTCGGGTGATATGCTTTTACAAGGCCATCATGCTGATGATCAACTGGAAACACTGGTATTCAGGATACTCCGCGGTGAGGGTTTAGTTGGGTTGTCGGGGATTCCCGAGCAGCGTGAGATAGGCCAAGCGAGGCTCCTTCGGCCGTTATTATTCTGTTCTCGCGCGGAGATTGAGGAATATGTGGCGGCACAGGCGTTAACCGTGATTCATGACCCTTCTAATCATAGTCGACAATTCAGTCGGAATCGGATTCGTCATGATGTTATTCCAGCCCTAAAAGCCTTTGAATCCATGGCAGCAGAGCATGCGGCGGCGTCAGCTAAGTACCTCCAACAAAGTGGTGAGGCAATGCGAGAATTGCTTTGTGTTTATCACGAGGAACACATCGGCCGCGATAGGTGGGGATGGTGGTGTAAGCCGATTGAGGCGATGAGTGAACAGAGTGTTTGGATTCACCATTGGATCTCATCGGTTCTGCAGTTATCGATTTCCGGAAAGCTAGTTCGCGAGATTGTAAATTTACTTTACTTGGATGTAGATCGTCGCGGTGAGGTTCGACTGGGCACTTCAGGTTGCTTCTACTCCTACGGCGGCCGGCTCTATTTCGTGAAGGCTAATTCAAGTAATTGGACTAACGAACTCCCCGTTTGCATAGCGGGACACGGCGAAAATTACCAAATTGAAGCCACCACCTCGGGTTTAAGACTGCTACCAAATACCTACGAGATTCGCTTGGTTGAAGCAGCAGGAAAGATTTTGCCTGCGGGTCGAAGAGGGCGCAGGAAGCTGAAGAAGTATTATCAGGACATTCGCGTACCATGGTTCGCTCGTGGGCGTCTTCCAGGACTTTTTTATCAGGGTGAACTCGCCGCCATTGCTGACATTTTGGTCTGTGAGGGATATCAAGCGAAGGAGGGCGAAGTGGGGTGGCTACTGCACCATGAATTCGATTGAGAATTCATGGATATTCTGGTAAGCTGATCTCCCATTCTAGTACGGGGTAAAAACCGTTATTTGCGTCTACAATTGAACGCAGTAATGGTAATAGCGAAAGCGTTACCTCTCATCATAACGAATGGAACTTCCAAGGCTCTTCATGACTCGATTTATATTTGTAACAGGCGGTGTAGTCTCTTCTCTAGGTAAGGGAATTGCGTCAGCATCTCTTGGTGCTATCTTAGAAGCTCGCGGTTTAAACTGTACCGTAATGAAGCTCGATCCCTACATCAACGTTGACCCAGGCACTATGAGCCCCTTACAACACGGCGAAGTATTCGTTACCGAAGATGGTGCGGAAACTGATCTCGACCTCGGTCACTATGAACGCTTTCTCCGTAGCAAGACGTCTCAGCGTTCTAACTTCACGTCTGGTCGCGTCTACGAAACCGTATTGCGAAAGGAACGCCGCGGTGACTATTTAGGCGGTACCGTTCAGGTTATTCCCCATATTACTGACGAAATTAAGCGCCGCGTCTACGAAGGTGGAGCAGGTTATGATGTCGTATTAGTGGAAATTGGCGGCACGGTGGGTGACATCGAGTCCCAGCCGTTTCTTGAGGCGATTCGCCAAATGCGAGTCGAACTTGGTTCAAGCAAAGCGCTCTTAATGCACCTCACTTTGGTTCCGTATATTCGTACCGCCGGCGAAATTAAAACTAAGCCTACTCAGCACTCGGTTAAAGAATTACGTTCTATCGGCCTCCAGCCTGACGTGCTGTTATGTCGTTCAGAAGTGGAAGTCGATGACGATTCACGTCGCAAAATTTCACTCTTCACCAACGTTGAAGAACGAGCAGTTGTGCCGCTTCCTGACGTGAGCACCATTTACGCGATTCCGCGTTTGCTTTCCGAGCAGGGACTTGACGAAATTATCGCTGACAAGCTTCGCCTTGAACTGAAGCCGGTAGACTTTTCCGACTGGGATCGCGTTGTTAACGGTAAGCTTAACCCAGAGCATGAAGTTCGCGTTGCCATGGTAGGCAAATACATGGACCTGCTAGATGCCTACAAGTCAATTAACGAGGCACTGACTCACGCTGGTATCTCCGAGTTGGCGAAGGTTAATGTGGATTATATTGATTCTGAATCACTTGAAAGCGAAGGCACTGGCGCGCTAGAAAACGCTGACGCCATCTTGGTTCCGGGTGGGTTCGGGCCGCGTGGTGTGGAAGGTAAGATCTTGGCCGCACAATTCGCGCGTGAGAACAACGTTCCGTATTTAGGTATTTGTTTGGGCATGCAAGTTGCAGTGATCGAATTCATTCGTAACGTGGTTGGCTTAAAAGGCGCTCACTCAACGGAGCTCGACGCTAACACTCCGCATCCTGTCATTGGTCTAATCACCGAGTGGAAGGACGAATCAGGTAATGTCGAGAAGCGTACCGAAGAGTCTGATATGGGTGGCACTATGCGACTAGGCGCTCAGGGTTGTCGCTTAGTGGCCAACTCCAAAGCTCACCAGGCATACGGCCAGGATTTGATTACTGAGCGTCACCGCCACCGCTATGAAATGAACAATAATTATGTTGATCGTATGCAAAAAGCCGGTATGAAAGTGGGTGGTTGGTCCGCTGACGATGCATTGGTTGAGATGATCGAATTAAAGGACCACCGCTGGTTTGTGGCGTCGCAATTTCACCCAGAGTTTACTTCTACACCACGAGATGGACATCCGTTGTTCAGAAGTTTCATCGCCGAAGCGCTGAAATTTCGCCAAGAAAAGGACGCTAAATAATGCAGCAAAAAACAATTACTGTTGGCAATGTCGACGTTTCTAATGATTTACCAATGGCTCTGTTCGGTGGCATGAACGTCCTCGAATCACGTGATATGGCTATGCAGGTTGCAGAGAAGTACGTTGAAGTGACCACTGAGCTGGGAATGCCGTATGTGTTTAAGGCATCCTTTGATAAAGCTAATCGTTCGTCAATCAACTCGTTTCGCGGTCCTGGTCTAGAGGAAGGCCTGCGGATACTTGAGGAGATTAAGTCGACGTTTAAGGTGCCGATCATTTCCGACGTTCATGAGCCCGATCAGGCGGCACCGGCTGCTGAAGTGTGTGATATTATTCAGCTGCCTGCTTTTCTGTCGCGCCAAACCGATTTAGTTATGGCCATGGCCAAGACCAAAGCCGCAATCAATATTAAGAAAGCTCAATTTCTTGCTCCACACGAAATGAAGCACATCCTGACAAAATGCAAAGAAGCCGGTAATGACCAGTTAATGTTATGTGAACGCGGTACGATGTTCGGATACAACAATTTGGTGGTCGATATGTTGGCGTTTGGTGAGATGAAGAAGTTCGGTTACCCGATTATCTTCGATGTTACTCACAGTCTTCAGCGCCCAGGTGGACGCGAAGATTCAGCAGACGGCCGACGTGCGCAGGTTACCGAACTAGCAAAAGCTGGTTTGTCACAAAAAATAGGTGGTCTCTTCCTTGAAGCGCATCCAGATCCAAGCACTGCAAAGTGCGATGGACCCTGTGCTCTGCGTCTTGACGCGTTGAAACCATTCTTAGAACAGATGAAAGCAATGGATGATCTCGCTAAGTCATTGCCGGACTTAGATACTAAATAACAATCGAACTAACTTGGAGTTAAGAAATGACCGTAATTGCCGATATTAAGGCTTTCGAAGTAATGGATTCTCGTGGTAACCCTACTGTAGAAGCCGATGTAATTTTAGCTGATGGATCGGTAGGTTCAGCCTGCGCACCATCTGGCGCATCTACAGGTTCGCGTGAAGCATTGGAGCTGCGTGATGGCGATAAGTCGCGCTATCTTGGCAAGGGCGTTTTAAAAGCGGTTGAAAATATTAACACCACCATTAAAACCCTATTAGTTGGCAAAGACGCGGCGGATCAAGCGGGTATCGACGCCCTGATGATTGAAGCAGATGGTACTGACACTAAATCGGTTCTTGGCGCTAACGCTATTCTAGCGGTATCGCTAGCGACGGCGAAGGCCGTTGCGATCAGTAAGAACATCCCGTTGTACGCGCACATCGCCGATCTGAACGGCACCTCAGGTGTATATAGCATGCCCGTACCGATGATGAATATCATTAACGGTGGCGAGCACGCTGATAACAACGTTGATATTCAAGAATTCATGGTACAGCCAGTTTCTGCTTCAACCTTCACCGAAGCGTTGCGAATGGGTGCGGAAATCTTCCACAATCTTAAGAAAGTCTTGTCTGCACGTGGACTTAATACCGCTGTTGGTGACGAAGGTGGCTTCGCTCCTAATCTATCAAGTAATGAAGCGGCACTTGAAGTCATTGCTGAGGCCGTGGCCGCTGCAGGTTACGAGCTGGGAACCGATATCACCATCGCATTGGATTGCGCCTCTACCGAGTTCTACAAAGATGGTAAGTACGACTTAGCCGGTGAAGGAAAAGTCTACGATTCAGCGGGCTTCACTGACTTCCTTGCAGAGTGGGCCGACAAGTACCCAATCATCTCTATTGAAGATGGTATGGACGAGAGCGACTGGGACGGTTGGGAGAAACTTACTAAGAAATTGGGTGACAAGGTTCAGCTTGTGGGCGATGACCTATTTGTTACCAACACCAAGATCCTAAAGCGCGGTATTGACGAAGGCATTGCTAATTCTATTTTGATTAAATTCAATCAAATTGGCTCATTGACCGAAACACTTGAAGCGATCCGTATGGCGCAGGCTGCTGGCTTTACCGCGGTTATCTCGCATCGCTCCGGTGAAACTGAAGATACCACCATTGCTGATCTAGCAGTAGCAACCTCAGCAGGACAGATCAAGACTGGCTCTTTATGTCGCTCTGATCGAGTTGCCAAGTATAATCGCTTACTTCGTATTGAAGCTGAACTAGGTACTGACGTAGCGCCATATCGTGGACGCGCGGAATTTAAAGCTTAAATACGGATGAAAGTTATCATCGCCATTCTCACAGTCGTACTGCTGTTACTGCAGTATCGAGTGTGGTTTGGCGATGGTAGTTATCTTGAACATCAGGCATTACAGACTCAGATTGATGCCTTGAGCGACCGAAACGCAGAACTCGCGTCAATCAACGCATTACTCGCTTCAGAAGTGGAAGCAATTCGCAGTGGTGGCCAGCCTCTCGAGGCGATTGCGCGAAGAGAGCTCGGCATGATTAAACCTGGCGAGACGTTAGTACTTATAATTACTGAACGTGACTTCCAACATGAACCTCGTTAACGTCATTATTCCTGCGGCCGGTGTCGGTTCGCGAATGAACGCTAACGTTGCGAAACAATATCTTCGAATTAACTCAGAAACGGTTCTCGACCGCACTCTAGGTGTCTTTTTAGATCACCCTGCGGTGCAGCAAGTCTTAGTTGGCATTTCCGATAGTGATGAGTTTGCAAGGGAGTCTCTCTATGCGAATCACCCCAAGCTGAAATTCTTCTTGGGCGGCGAAGAGCGTGCCGATACGGTTCTGGCAGGCCTTTCTTCATTAACGGGCAATGCTTTGGTTCTGGTTCATGATGCCGCCAGACCACTTTTATCCACTGCTTTACTGGATTCCTTGATCACAACGTCAATTGCTGAAAACGAAGGAGCAATTCTAGCGCTCCCAGCACGGGATACGCTGAGAGAATTCGATCACGGGCGAACGCAGACTCTAGATCGAAAGAAAATATGGTTGGCTCAGACGCCACAAATGTTTCATCGTAAATTTCTGTTAGATGCCCTAAGTTCGGCTTTGGATTCAGGGGCAACGATCACCGATGAGGCCTCGGCTGCCGAGCTCATGGGTGGACGAATTCACCTGATCGAATCCAGCCCCATTAACTTTAAAATTACTACGCCGAGCGATCTTGAAATCGCTCGCGCAATCTTCTCTCAGAGGGACTAACTATGCCGATTCGAATTGGCCATGGATATGATGTCCACCGATTCAATGAAGGGTCTGCCATCATGATGGCCGGCGTGCAGATTGCTCATACCCACGGATTCGAGGCTCACTCGGACGGTGATGTTGCGCTCCACGCGCTTACGGATGCAATCTTAGGCGCTGCTGGGCTCGGCGATATCGGTCGCCATTTCCCGGATACTGATCAGCAGTGGGCGAATGCGGACTCAGCAGCGTTACTCTGCACTATCTGGCAGCCTCTTCTGTTAGAAGGCTATAAAATTGGTAACGTCGACCTGACTATTGTTGCTCAAGCCCCTAAGATGGCACCGCATATTACCGCCATGGAACAACGTCTGGCGGATATTCTTGAATGCACTATTCAGCAGGTCAACGTCAAGGCAACCACCACGGAGAAGTTGGGCTTCGAAGGTCGAAAAGAAGGAATCGCGGTACACGCGGTTGTTCTGTTGGAGCGTTAACGAGTGGAATTCGAGTATAACTGGGCATTTGCGCATGGCGAGCCCGAGCAACAGGCAACTTTCAAGTCAATACCTGAGGACTTCGTTGTGACGGAATGTCGCAGTGAAGTGTTAACGGAGGAGGGCGAGCACCTCTATCTGCTGGTCAAGAAAACCTCTCAGAATACCGCTTGGGTTGCGGAGCAACTTGCTTCGTGGGCTGGCGTAGCTGTTCGTGACGTAGGGTTTGCCGGGCGTAAAGATCGGCACGCGGTGACCACTCAGTGGTTCTCGGTTTACTTGCCCGGTGTCGCGGATCCGATTCGACCGCTGTTGATACCGGGTGTGGAATTGCTAGAGAAATGTCGCCATAAGGCAAAGCTAAAGCGGGGCCAACTGGAAGGTAATAGCTTTAGAATTACCCTGCGAGACCTTGATGATCCGTCGTTATTAACTCCTCGTCTAGCGAAGATCAAAAGCGCTGGCGTTCCCAATTATTTTGGGGATCAGCGTTTTGGCAGGGATTTTAATAATGTTCCACACGCTTTGATGCTTGCTAATCGGCGTAAGCTCACCGCTAGAGGCAACGATATCTATTTATCGGCCGCCCGAAGTTACCTCTTTAACCAAGTTGTATCGATGCAAGTCGAAAATCAAACGTGGCAAACTGAAACCGCACCATTATGGGGGCGAGGTAGGCCCAGTGATTCGGACCGGCAACTACTTGAGCCTTGGGTCCAGCTGTGTGATGCACTCGAATTTACAGGCTTAAAGCAGGAGCGTCGTGAGTCCTCTTTGATTCCCCAAGACTTTAGCTGGACGATTGAACGGCAAAACCTAATAATAGAGTTCTCACTACCTGCGGGTACGTATGCTACCTCGGTACTGCGTGAGCTGGTAAAAATTCGTTAGATTCGGGGGAATTGTGAGCCGTATACAAGGTCTCGGCATGATGTCACGTCGGACGCGTCAGCGCATGGTTGATCGTCTTAGTGATAAAGGCATTACAAATAAAAAAATTCTCGAAGTGATGGCGGAAGTGCCTCGTCATGTTTTTTTGGATGAGGCGTTGGGGCATCGCGCTTACGACGACGTAAGTCTACCGATTGGCTATGGGCAAACGCTTTCTCAGCCTTGGGTGGTGGCCAGGATGACGGAGTTGTTGCTGAGTTTAGGTCGCCCCGAGAAAGTACTGGAGATCGGAACTGGATCGGGTTACCAAACAGCAGTCCTAAGCCCTCTGGTCGGCAGAGTCGTAACGGTGGAAAGAATCGCACCGCTTCAGCGCAGAGCTCGCCAACGTCACTATGACCTCAAATGTAATAACATTCGCTACCATCACAGTGATGGAGAGTTTGGTTTGTCGCGAGAGGCCCCCTACAACGCCATCATATCCACCGCCGCTCCAGAGAAAATTCCGCAAAGCTTGTTAGATCAATTGGCTCCAGATGGTGTCCTTGTCATTCCAGTAGGTGCTAGTGAACAGCAGCTGCACTTCGTCTATCGAGATGGTGACAGTGATCAGTTTGTAGCCAGTGTTATTGAACCCGTACACTTTGTGCCGCTGGTTGCCGGCGAACTCGTCCACAGTTAACTCGCAAGGAAATGTGATGAAAGACTCTCTAATGATTTATCTAAAGGGCTTGCTTATGGGAGCGGCTGATGTGGTGCCTGGCGTATCGGGCGGTACGATTGCCTTCATAACTGGTATCTATAAGCGACTGTTATCGGCGATTGCGGCATTTGACCTAGGTTTGATTGCAACCCTTAAGGCCGAAGGCGTAGTGGGAGTTTGGCGAAAGGTGGATGGTAATTTTTTGGCCGCTTTGCTGGCCGGGATTGTGACGAGCATGGCACTACTAGCGCGAGTACTCCATTTTGCCTTAGAGCATCATAGTCTTTGGGTTTGGAGTTTCTTTTTTGGGTTAGTGGTAGCGAGTGTGGCACATATCTGGCGCCAAATTTCGTCCCCTGGTGTCAGTAGCTGGCTATTACTTTTGACTGGAACATTCATTGCTTACTCGATTTCTGTAGCAACGCCGGTCGACGCACCGACTGCTAACTGGTTTATCTTTGTTGCGGCGAGTATTGCTATCTGTGCAACCATATTACCTGGTATCTCGGGAAGTTTTATCCTGTTGCTATTAGGCGTATACCCAGTGGTAATTGAAGCGATTGGTTACGGTGACTTTGTAGTGATTGGACATTTCGTTGGTGGCGCTATTTTAGGGCTACTTACTTTTGTGAAGGGGGTGTCCTACATCTTTAACCGTTTCGAGTCGCAGACCTTAGCGGTTCTAACGGGCTTCCTTATTGGTTCACTTAACTCCCTTTGGCCTTGGAAGGTAACGGTCGAGAGCATGATGAATCGCAAAGGTGAATGGGTACCTATTATTCAGAATAGAGTGATGCCTGCTACTTATGAATCGCAGACTGGAATGGGCGCAGATTCGATGATTTGTGTCGGGATGATGATTTTAGGAGTCACTTTGGTTCTCTTTCTAGAATTCAGCACAACTAAAGAAACGAGTAAATAGAACCATTTGGAATATAAAATAATATTTTTATTCCTTTTAGATTCTAAAAATAAACCTGTGTCACAGGTTGTGGTTGGAGTGTAGTTTTGAAAAAACTGAACGGTCGTCTAGTTAATTACGTACTAATCCTTTTTGGACTATGTCTTACCGCTTGTGGTGGGGCACCGCAATTAGCGCCAGTTTCTGAAGTTGTTCAACCTCCACCCGATACAATTGATTATCATTATGTTGATCAAGGCGAGACCTACTATTCCATAGCCTGGAGATACGGTTTGACGGTTACGCAATTGCTCGAGGCCAATGATATACAGCAGCCTGGAGTACTTAAAGTAGGCGAGAAGCTATGGCTGGTGAGCCGCGGCGATAGTGTCAAGCATGAGCAAATCGGGAATAGATCAATTGCTTTATCAACTAGTGATGAAGCATTAGTTGAAACACTCAATGATGATGATTTGACTAACGCTCGTTCAAATTCGCCTCAGTCCACTAGAAAGTCCACTTTGTTAAATGAACATACCGAGCAGTCAAATTTTACTAGCGTCATTTGGGGCTGGCCGGCAGGCGGGCCTCTGATATCAAGCTTTAACACCTCGGACCGTCAAAGGCGGGGTATTGATATCGGTGGCGAGTTCGGGGATTCTATAGGTGCAGCAGCGGCGGGAACGGTTGTTTATGCAGGGAGTGCCCTCAAGGGATACGGTAACTTAGTTATCATAAAACACTCTGAAGAAGTTCTCTCCGCCTACGGTCACAACAGGCAACTACTGGTTCAAGAAGGGCAGGAAGTTCAGCTTAACCAGCCCATAGCCGAAATGGGAAATAGCGACGCGACGCAGGTGAAGCTTCATTTCGAGATTCGGAAGAATGGCAGCCCAGTTGACCCGCTCAGTTACTTACCCAGAAAGGAATTTTAGTAATTAGCGACCGATGGGAACACAGAAGTTACGGTGCCCCGCAGTTAGGTCAGACTTAAGAGGCTTCTTATAGCCAAACGCTCACGGAACTGGAGTGCTTAATATGACAGCGATGAATACTAGCGAACAGGCTCAATCAACCGAACAGGTTGATATGACCGCTTATGAAGTAGAATTTGACGCCATCCCGCTTGAAAAACTCAGTAAGCAACAGAAACTCGTTAAGGCGCGTAAGCACGCAAGATCGCAAGACGCGGGAAGCGAACGAGCTCTGGATGCTACTCAGCTTTACCTCAACGAAATTGGTTTTTCGCCGCTACTCTCAGCGGAAGACGAGGTCCACTTTGCTCGTATGGCGCAGCGTGGAGAAGAAGCGGGTCGACAGCGGATGATCGAAAGTAATCTACGTCTCGTTGTCAAAATTGCACGCAGATATATTAATCGCGGCCTTAGCTTACTCGACCTTATAGAAGAGGGTAACTTAGGCTTAATTCGCGCAGTGGAAAAATTTGACCCTGAGCGAGGCTTCCGATTCTCAACTTACGCAACCTGGTGGATTCGTCAGACGATTGAACGTGCGGTTATGAATCAGACTCGTACTATTCGTCTTCCTATTCACGTGGTTAAAGAGCTTAACGTTTATCTTCGCGCGGCACGTGAGCTGACTCAAAAGCTCGATCACGAACCCACCGCTGAAGAAATCGCTGATTTGATGGATCGCCCAGTTAAAGACGTCAAGCGGATGCTGGGGTTGAATGAGCGAGTATCTTCGGTTGATACGCCGATTGGCCCTGACTCTGACAAATCTATTTTAGAGACCATTGCTGATACCTCTATTACCACTCCTGAAGAAGATCTTCAGTCGGAAGATATGAATTCTTCGATCTCTCGCTGGTTAGACGAATTATCGGAAAAACAGCGCGAAGTACTATCACGTCGGTTCGGCCTTCGTGGTCACGAAATGATGACGCTCGAAGATGTTGGTAGGGAAATTGGTCTTACGCGTGAACGAGTCAGACAAATTCAAGTTGAGGCTCTGCGCCGACTCAAGGACAAAATGGAAAGCCAAGGGCTTTCCGCGGCACAGATTTTTGGCGAATACAGTTGAGTTACCCCCCTTAGTCTCTCTATTGCCCCTTTTTTAAAGGGGCTTTTTTTTGTATCAGTAATACTGATCCGTCATCAACAGGTGCGATACAGTGAGCTCAATACCTTTGTTTAGACACAAAAAAACTCCACGATAGGGAGTTTTTAAAGAGACTGTTAAACCTAACTATTTAGCGCTCAAGGTGCTCAAGCTTGTTAGGAACGCTATCCCACTTTTCCGCTTCGGGCATCGCATCCTTCATTTCTGTGATATTAGGCCATACCTCAGCAAGCTCGGCATTGAGCTCTAGGAAGGCCTCTTCACCGTCAGGGATTTCATCTTCGGAGTAGATAGCGCCGATAGGACATTCCGGCTCGCATAGCGCGCAATCAATACACTCGTCTGGGTGAATAACCAGAAAGTTGGGACCTTCGTAAAAGCAGTCGACTGGACAAACCTCAACACAATCAGTGTGCTTACAGTTAATACAGTTGTCACCAACAATAAATGTCATCGCGAGAGTCTCCTATGTACTCAGTAAATTTCGAATATGCTCCATTTTAGCAAAATTCGAATAAAGCTGTCTGTATATATTTGGTCTTAAGGTTATTTCAACTGGTTATATGAACCAATTCCAGCATCTTAGAGCTTTTTGAGTTCATAGAGTAATTCGAGTGCCTCTCTAGGTGTCAGTGAGTCAGGATCAATCGTGTCAAACCGTTGCTCCAGTGCGGAGGGTTCGCTGTTGAATAGATCCGCTTGAGCTGGAAAACTTTGCGTGACCTTACTGACTTGAGGTGAGGCGACATTGTCGTTACTCAAATTGCTTTCAAGTTGTGCTAACTTAGTACCTGCGGCATGTAAAACCGCTTTGGGTAGGCCCGCAAGCTTCGCTACTTGAATACCAAAGGATTTACTCGCAGGGCCGGATTTGACCCGATGAAGAAAGACGATCTGCCCTTGGTGCTCTTTGGCATCTAGGTGTTGATTGAACACCTGACTGAATTGTTGTGACAGCTCGGTCAGCTCAAAGTAATGGGTCGCGAATAACGTGAGGGCGCCAATCTCTGCGAGTTGCAATGCGCTGGCCCAAGCAAGTGATAACCCATCGTAGGTTGACGTGCCACGACCAATTTCATCCATCAACACGAGCGATTTTGCGGACGCATTATTCAGAATATTCGCAGTTTCCGTCATTTCAACCATAAAGGTAGAGCGACCCCCGGCAAGATCATCCGAAGAGCCAATACGCGTGAAAATGCGGTCAACGACTCCGATAGCTGCCTGAGTAGCCGGAACGAAACAGCCGGTGTGGGCCAGCAGAACAATTAATGCAGTTTGGCGCATAAAAGTGGACTTACCACCCATGTTAGGTCCCGTAACAATACTCAGCGATTGGCTAGCGTTTAGATGAGTATCGTTGGCGACAAACGGTGTATCAAGGACATCCTCTACCACAATATGACGTCCGCCCTGAATGGCTAAGCCGCGTTCGCACGATAATTCCGGCTTGCAGAAGCTGAGTTGATCGGTGCGCTCTGCAAAGCAGCAGATAACGTCCAGTTCCGCAACGGCATAGGCGGAGCACTGCAAGTCAATGAGCGATTCATTTAAGGTTTCTAATAACGCCTCGTAGAGGGCTTTTTCACGACTTAAGGCACGGCTCTTAGCAGAGAGCGCCTTATCCTCGAAGGCTTTGAGCTCTGGGGTGATATAACGTTCTGCATTCTTAAGGGTCTGCCTTCGTTGATAGTCAATGGGTACCTCGACAGCTTGAGCCTTACCGATCTCGATGAAGTAGCCGTGAACTCGGTTATAGCCGACCTTAAGCGAACTACACTTGCAGCGTTCGCGCTCACGCTCCTCGAGTTCCAGCAAAAACTCACCTGCATTGGCGCTGAGGTTGCGCAGTTCGTCCAACTCGTCGTCATAGCCACTGGCGATAACTCCACCGTCACGAATGAGCATGGGCGGGTTGTCAATGACGGCCTGATCCAATAGCGTCACCAATTCGGGAAATTCGCCGACGCGGTCGAAAAGTTGCACGAGTTGAGGGGATTTTATACCCAGTTGCTGTATCTCGGGATAGGTGGCGAGCGAATCTCGCAATCGCGTTAAGTCTCGGGGACGTGCAGAGCGCAGGGCCAGACGGCTTAGAATGCGCTCTAAATCGCCAACGTGATTAAGTGATGCTCGGATTGGTTCAAAAATAAAGCCCTGCAGCACCTCACTGAGCGTGTCCTGACGCTGTTGAATCAATTCGATTCGAGCTAATGGCCGGTGAAGCCACTGATTGAGTAAGCGGCTTCCCATGGGAGTCCGACAGGTGTCCATTACACCTAACAGGGTATTCTCTGAGCCGCCGGAAAGATTGCGATCAATCTCAAGATTTCGCAAGGTGGCTGAGTCGAGTTCGACGTAATCGCTATGATTCTCCACCACTAAATTCTGGACGTGGGGCAGTTGACCGCGCTGAGTATCCAGTGCGTACTGAAGCAGACAGCCAGCAGCGCTCAACGCTAGCGGCATATCCTCACAACCAAAGCCGCTGAGGTCGTGCGTTGCAAAATGGCGTGTTAACGTATCCTTGGCGGAATCTAAGTCGAACTGCCATGGTGCTTGTGGACGACGGCCTGCTTTGGCGTTCACGCCGTTCGGAAGTGGTATCGATTCATCAAAGAGTATCTCGGCCGGGTTAAGCCGATAGAGTGTTGCACTGAGCGCACTGCTGCTTTGTCCTTCCTGGAGGGCAAAGCGTCCTGAAGCCATATCTAGTGTGGCTAAACCGTATTGGTCTCCTTCTTGATAGAGTGCGACGAGCAAGTTGACGTGCTGCTCGTCGAGCAGGGCTTCGTCGGTTAAGGTCCCGGGCGTCACTACTCGAACCACCTTTCGCTCTACAGGACCCTTGCTCGTGACGGGGTCACCAATTTGCTCGCAAATCGCAACGGACACTCCTTGACGAACGAGTCGAGCAAGGTAGTTTTCCGCTGCATGGTGAGGCACACCCGCCATGGGGATGGGTTCGCCGCCAGATTTACCTCGAGCAGTGAGTGTTACGTCGAGGCGGCGAGCTGCTTCCTTTGCATCATCGAAAAACAGCTCGTAAAAGTCGCCCATCCGATAGAACACCATCTCATTTGGATGCTCGGCCTTTATCTTGAGGTATTGAACCATCATTGGGGTGTGCTTTACGGTACTATCAGTCATGATTTCGCAATCTTATTATGTGTCGATGAGCGAAACATTGTAACCTGTATCTACTGTATTAGGCGATGGAATTAGCGATGAAATTTGATAAGTTAGCCGCGGCCTTGGGTGCTGAGCTAGGCGCTAGGGACTGGACGGTTACCACCGCCGAAAGTTGTACTGGCGGCCTGCTAAGTGCGGCCATTACGGCGGTATCAGGCAGTTCAGCCTGGTTTGAACAAAGTTATGTTACCTACAGTAATGCCAGTAAGGTGTCAGAGTTGGCTGTGCTCGAGGCGACCATCGAACAGCATGGGGTGGTGAGTGAGCCGGTGGTTGAGCAGATGTCGCTGGGCGCGGCGCTAGCAAGCAATGCTGATTGCGCCGTATCAATTAGCGGTATCGCAGGGCCGGGAGGTGCTACCGAGACTAAACCGGTCGGAACGGTCTGTTTCGGCTGGGCGGTAGATGGAATTGTCACCGCGGAAACGTACTATTTTACCGGTGACAGAGAATCGGTCCGCGAGCAATCGGTGGAAATTGCCCTAAAAGGATTGTTGCAGCGTATACAGTTTTATGTGTAAACTACTGGATAGTTATACAGTATATAGATCGTCACATGATGGCCGAGGAAAATAATATGGATCCAAATAAAGAAAAAGCGTTAGGTGCTGCACTATCTCAAATTGAGCGTCAGTTTGGCAAGGGTACGGTTATGCGCATGGGGGATAAAGAGCGCGTTCAAATACCCGTTATCTCAACGGGTTCATTAGGCTTGGACGTTGCGCTAGGCGTGGGTGGCCTCCCTCGAGGTCGGGTGGTTGAAATCTACGGTCCCGAATCCTCAGGTAAAACAACGTTAACCTTACAAGTTATTGCCGAGGCGCAGAAAGCGGGTGGCACCTGTGCATTCATTGATGCGGAGCACGCCTTAGATCCTATTTACGCAGAAAAGCTCGGTGTGAATGTGGATGATTTGATTGTCTCGCAGCCGGATACCGGTGAACAGGCGCTGGAAGTAACTGATATGCTGGTTCGCTCAAGCGCAGTGGATGTGTTAGTCGTCGATTCGGTAGCAGCACTTACGCCAAAAGCTGAGATCGAAGGCGATATGGGAGATTCCCATATGGGACTTCAAGCGCGCTTAATGTCGCAGGCACTTCGTAAGTTAACGGGTAATATCAAAAATACGAATTGTTTGGTGATCTTCATTAACCAGATTCGTATGAAAATTGGTGTCATGTTCGGTTCGCCGGAGACGACCACTGGTGGTAATGCTTTGAAGTTCTACTCAAGTGTTCGTCTCGATATTCGTCGCATTGGTTCAGTGAAGGAAGGTGATGAAATTGTTGGTAACGAAACCCGAGTGAAAGTCGTTAAGAACAAAGTTGCTCCGCCGTTCCGTCAGACCGAGTTCCAAATCACCTTCGGGAAGGGTATCAACCGACATGGCGAGATTATTGACTATGGCGTCAAGCTAGGCGTTGTAGATAAGTCGGGAGCTTGGTACAGCTACAATGGCGAAAAAATTGGCCAGGGTAAGCAGAACTCTATTCGTTTCCTTCAGGAAAACCCTGCGCTTTGCGAAGAGATAGAGGCAATTGTTCGTGGTCAGTTGCTTGACGCACCGGTAGAGGAAACGAAAGACGCTACTACGGAAGATGCGTAACGAGTCCTCTCAGCTCCGGCGAGCAGCAATGGATTTGCTCGCTCGTCGAGAGCAATCTGCTAAAGAATTATTCACTAAGTTAAAACGGCGTAGTGACGATGATGACTTGATTCAAAGTGTCATTACGCAGCTTCAGGAAGATGCTCTTCAGTGCGATCGCCGCTTCAGCGAAAGTTTTTTTCGCTCTTTGGTTAATCGAGGTATCGGCCCAATCAGAATTCGCAATGAATTTCGAACGAAGGGTATTTCCGCTGACTTAGTGGATGAAATATTTCAGGAAATGACCGACAGCGTTAACTGGTTTGATATTGCCGAGGCTATTGTTACCAAAAAATTTGGTAGTCTAGAATTTTCTGATGAAAAAAATAAGGCAAAATGCCTGCGTTTTTTAGCCTATCGAGGCTTTAGCAATGAAATAGCTTACGAGATCATCTTCTAAAGACGCTCATAAGCTAACTTCCTCGACAATACTCTATTTGAATTCAATCATTAGGTCATCCGATAATGCCTCAAGCGCATCGGCTAGCTCATGCTGAGCCGCTTCTTCCGATTTTCCAGCTTCCGAAATGACGCTTAACTTTGCCGAAAACATTGGAATTCCAGACATCGACCCACTTTGCGTTTCAGTTGTTAGACTATGAATGCTGAAGTTGTGAGTGCGGAGGCTAGCACTTATTTCATTAATAATACCCACTCTGTCATTGGCGATGACCGTAAATCTGATGATTGTCGGCGCCTGACTCGCCATGTTTGTCTCTTCCACTCGAATGTCGATTCCGTCATGTTTCAGCAAGCTTAAAGCGGAAATAAATGTCTTTCGGTTATCGTCAGGTATGGAGACCGTCATAATCCCTGTAAACTTACCGGCAAGATCAGCGAAGTGCGATTGTAACCAACTACCCTTTTGCTGAGCGATCACGGTTGAAAGTTCGTTAACGATGCCAGGTCGGTCATCGGACATGATGGTTATAACTAGCGTTGAGTTCATAATACAGTCCTACTGTTGATTGGCTCATGGAGATGATTTATACATGAAGGTTAGCGCAGATTTTTGTCTTATCCCTATGGGTGATCATGCCTCCATCGCACCTTATATTGCAAGTGTTCAGCGTATTCTAACTGAGCACGGAGTCGCTCACCAGCTTCACGCCTATGGTACCAATGTTGAAGGTGATTGGGACCGGGTTATGACCGCGATTAAAGCATGCCATGAACTTTTACATGAAAGTGGTGTTCTAAGGATTTCAACGTCAATTCGGGTGGGTACTCGAATTGATCGATCACAAACCAATCAACAAAAAATAGAAGCGGTAACTAAACTGCTCTAAACAAAGAGGATGAGCCATGAAGAAATTATTTAGTGTTTTAGCACTTGGGGCAGCAATTGCTAGTACCAATGTGAGCGCCGATGCAATTCGCACTTCAGTAGAATCTTCGCATCGATCTGAGTCATTCACCGTTCGTGACGATCAGCGTCACCCGGTTGAAACGCTGACTGCGTTTCAGTTAGCGCCTTCGGATACGGTCGTAGAGATTTGGCCGGGTTCAGGTTGGTATACGGAGATTTTGGCTCCCGTGCTGAAAGACGACGGCCGACTCATTGCAGCCCATTTTCCAGCCGATACAGAGATTAACTACTACACCACCTCTCGCATGAACTTCGTTGAGAAGCTTGCAGAGAATTCTGAAGTGTATGGTAAAGTTGAGCTAGCACAGATGGTGCCAAACCAGGGCGTAGTCGGCGTTGAAGAGATGTCTGTAGATAAGGTGTTAACCTTTAGGAACGTTCATAACTGGCTTCGTGGTGGTAACGAACAAACCGTTTTGAATAGTTTTTACAGCGTATTAAAACCAGGCGGGTTGTTGGGCATCGTTGAGCATCGTGCTAATGAAGGCGCCACGCGAGAAGAGATGCTACGCAGTGGGTATGTCACCCAGAGTTATGTTATTCAGATCGCAGAAGCAGCTGGATTCGAACTAGTTGAAGCGTTTGAAATTAATGCGAACGAACTGGATACCAAGGATTATGACGGTGGCGTGTGGTCGTTGCCACCAACGCTTCGTCACGGTGATCAGGATCGTGAGAAGTATACTGCGATCGGTGAGAGTGATCGTATGACCCTACTATTCCGTCGCCCTGAATAGTCAATGATCGAAATCCCCCCCAGTGAGCTGACTAACACCTCATTAGAAGCGGTTCTCGAGGAGTTTATTACTCGTGAGGGAACCGATTATGGGGCGGTGGAGTTCAGTCTAAAGGCTAAGATTAATCAACTTAAACAACAGGTGCTGGATGGTGGGGCGGTGATCGTTTTTGACCCCGTGCTATCTAGCACACATATTGTTTCGACTGATGCTTGGCAAGCTAGTCAGCAAGCTCAAGAAGGTGGCCATGAAGATTGATCACGTCCTAGACACTCGCGGTTTGTTTTGTCCAGAGCCAGTTATGATGCTTCATGGCGCAGTCCGTGAAGCTAATCATGGCGAGCGCTTGCAGGTGCTTGCAACCGATCCCTCTACGCAACGTGATATCTTAAAATTTTGCCAGTTCTTAGAGCACTCACTCATTGCCAGCGAAGTGGTTAACGTTGATGGTCAGGAAGAATTTCATTTTGTTATCGAGATCGCATCGACAAGCTAAAGTCTTAACCGTCTTCGTAGGCTGTCTAAGGGAAGACTATTATTGAGGTCTATTTCCCCCTTACAGCGTTAGTCTAGATACTAGCGCTCGCATGCTAGCCATTGCGCTTGGTTCCTTGGCATGGACGCGCTTTGCTATGGCATAGTGAAAGTAGTAAACGAAGCCTGTTCCGGGCGTATCTACTGCCATCAAGTGTTGCTCTGAAAGCGGCTTACTTCGCTTTTCGTAGTGGTTGTGAAACAGTCCGATAATTTCCCCATTGGTGAATCTCCATCCTACGACGGGTTTCAAATTGTATCCACCTTCGCGATCTGCCAAGAGCAGGGCGTGAGTACCGATAATATCAGGAATTAATAGCGGTTGGTTTCTTTCAGTTTGTCGGGTCATAGTTTGAAGCTCGGCCCGTTTCGATTCTGGTGCTTCGAACTCTAAGGTCTTTGAATTCATGCTTTGATAGCCAACCCATTTTCCGCCATATGCGAGCTGTACTTTATCACAGGGACACACCGAGCCTTGCCAGGCTACTAGCCCTGTTATCCGGCCACTTGCTAGTATCGACCAGCAGAGAATCGGGAGTGAGTAGTAACGGGCGTCATCATCACATTGGTAGATCATTTTAATACCGGCTAGCTCCGGACTGATACTGATGATCGGTGAAATCGGGGCGTCGTTAGTCACCTTCTTAGAGAATATACCCGTGACATTTGGGTCGGACTTGTCGTGTTTTATGCTAGGGTTCATAATACTGCCTCAGACTCGCAAGTTAAGTAAACTTGCGCCTTCTAAGTATAGTTTTTATTCGGAGTAACGCGTGTCGTTAGACAACCGATTATCTCCCTCGATAGTACCGTCGAGGGTCGATCTTCGTATTTGTGAGGTTTTCGCTGAGGTTTTCAGTTTCTCGCACAATACTGAATTGTTGGGCGGGGCGGATGAACCGCTATATCTCCCCGCTAAGAATAGTTCTCCAGCGCGTATTTACTATCGTCTTGACTATGAACGTTCAGCACTTCACGAAATAGCTCATTGGTGTATTGCTGGAGAGCAACGCCGATCGCAAGCGGATTATGGGTATTGGTATACCCCGGATGGTCGATGTGCTCAACAGCAGGAGAAGTTCGTAGAGGTTGAAGCGAAGCCCCAGGCAGTAGAGTGGTTCTTGTCGGTAGCAGCGGGTTTAAAATTTGGCGTCAGTACTGATAATCTTGCACATCCTAATGACCCAACTGCTCTGAAGGACGCCGTATATAATCAGTTACAGGATTACGTAGCAACAGCTTTTCCTCCTCGAGCACAACAGATTGCTGAGGCCTTAGCTGCAGTGTTTGGTGGCGAAATTATCTGCTCGGCTTCACTTCCAGATCGTATCGAGTTGAATTAGCTAAGTATTAGATTAAGGAAATACTATGAAGTTGGTCGTCGATGAAAACATTCCCGGGGTAGAGCAGCTATTCGGTTCCTACTTCAATGATATTGTGCGTCTGAATGGGCGTACCATGACCAGCGATGATTTAATCGGTTGCGATGCCTTAGTAGTTCGCTCGGTTACGTCAGTCAACAAGAGCCTGCTTTCACACGCTCTGCCGAAATTCATCGGGACCTGCACTATTGGTACGGATCACCTAGATATTCCCTATCTCGAGCAGCAGAAAATTGCATGGTCATCTGCACCCGGTTGTAATGCAGATAGTGTTGCCGACTATGTTATGGCTGCCTTGGCTGCACTCGACCAACCCTTAGTGGGAAGGACCGCGGCGGTGATTGGTTGTGGCAACGTAGGCTCTCGCGTCGCGCTGCGACTTAGGAGTTTAGGCGCTGACGTAGTAGCTGTTGACCCTCATTTGAGCCACGCGGTGGTACCTTTAGTTTCACTGCCAGAGGCACTGCGTCAGGCAGATATCTGTTGTTTTCATACTCCGTTGGTGCGAGGCGGTGCCTACCCGAGTATTGGACTGTTGGATGAAGCGAATGTTCACTTACTAAAGCCCGGAACTGTAGTGATTAATGCAGGCCGAGGGCCCGTTATTCAAGACGCAGCGTTATTCGCGCGAGATGATTTACGTTGGGTACTTGATGTTTGGGATGACGAGCCGGCCGTGGCGGTTACGTCAATTGCTAGAGCGGAGATTGCTACCCCTCATATTGCGGGTTACGCCATCGAAGCCAAGCTGCGTGGTACTTGGATGATCTTTAATACTTGGGCATCGCTTAGTGGCAAACCATTAGTTGAGTGGGACATGGTAGCCGGCCCAAAATTATCTGCACCTACGGCATCGAAGTCCTGGCAAGACCGAATTTCTGCCAGTTACGATATTTGGCGAGATGATAAGCTATTTCGAGAAAGGTTAGTGGGTAGCCCTAAGGATAACGCAGTGAGCTTTGACGCGTTACGCAAAAATTATCCTGAAAGGAACGAGTTTTCACGTTTCGACTGGGAATGACATGGAATAGGGTTAGCGAGGATTGATCTGGGAGTACGCCGGAAGTAGCCTTAGCATGATTGATCGCTGAGCCAATCATCTCTGCAGTAATTGGAATTTCGGTGCCATCCTCTTGAATCCAAGAGCCGTGATCGAACTGGTCTGCCATGTTTTAATTCCTCCTAGTGAACAGCGTAGAAGACGTTGAGTAAATTCAGCCACTATCTTAACGGTTAGTCCGACGGATGGTGTACGCTAGCTAGAGAAGAGGAGCATAGCTGAAGTTGCAGCTACTGAACGATAAATTTTGAGACGTGAGATGTTAAAACTAGGTTGGATTGTAAACCCGTACGCTGGTATCGGCGGAGCCGAGGCGCTAAAGGGCAGTGATAATACCGCTGAGAGAGATCAACTCTTGATGTCTGGAGTTCAACTACGGGCTGCGCAACGTGCACAGCAGTTCCTTACTGCGTTGCTTGCTGCAAATCTAGATTTGCAGTTCGTAACCTGGGGAGGAAGCATGGGCGCAGACTATTTAGCGAGTGCACGAATTGACGCTCAGACAGTTGGCGTTTCTAGTGTTCCCTCTACGGCCGAAGATACTATCACTGCGGCGCTCACCATTGCAGAGAGTGGCGTGGATTTACTTATCTTCGTGGGGGGTGATGGCACTGCTCGTAATGTCTTTGATGCCATTGGCACGCAGTTGCCGGCATTGGGGTTGCCTTCGGGAGTAAAAATGCAGTCCGGTTGCTTTGCAGTCACGCCGACCGCAGCGGCAGAAGTTATTAAGGGGCTTCATGCAGCTGATCTTGTTGATTTAAGGCTACAAGAAGTTCGGGATCTGGATGAAAAGGCCTACCGCGAGGGAGTTGTTAAATCACGCTACTATGGCGAACTCAACGTCCCTGAAATCGGCCAATTCGTTCAGGCTACTAAGGTAGGGGGTGTAGAGGTCGAGGCATTGGTGTTGGACGAGATCTCGGCTGAACTAACCGAACTTTTTGAACCCGATGCGCTGTGGATTATAGGGCCGGGCACTACCACACGAGCATTTATGGACTATAACCACTTGGACAATACCCTACTAGGGGTGGATGTGGTTCAGTGTGGCGAAGTGGTGGCGCTAGACGTTACGGCCAGTCAATTATTGACTCTGATCGATGATTGGCAGGGCGAGGTTCACGTATTGGTTACTGCCATCGGCGGTCAAGGTCATGTTTTCGGCCGGGGGAATCAGCAGTTCTCGCCGGAGGTGTTGAGGCGCGTAGGAAAAGCCGCAGTAACTGTGGCGATGACTAAAACAAAGTTGGTGGGATTAGCTAATCGTCCGTTGATCATGGATAGTAATGACCCAGATTTAGACTCGGAGTGGTCAGGACTTATTCCCGTTATCACGGGCTATCGCGATCATGTGTTGTATCCATTTAATGACGGTCTAATTTCTCAGTCTACCCAGCAGGGTAGCTAGGTAGAACACGCTTCAAGAAGTACTCAGTTGGGCTTAGCGAAATAGCGTGGCAACCATTGTCAGGGGTATTTTACTGGGCTCATTCAATTGAGATCGGAGTTGATCAAGTAAGGTGGTATGCCCTTGAATGGGGTTCAATAGCAATCGCAGGCCTTTCTCGGTTAATACCGTGTCGTCAAAAGCTTCTTGGTTAACCTGCTGCGAGTAACGGATATAGCCCTCGTGTGCTAACCAGCTAATGGTGCCAAGTGTTCGCAAATAGCGCTCAGACTTGATCCCAAACTCATCCTCAGGCTCGGGGCCAACAATATCCTCAATGTATAGCGTTACCGGCAGCGGAAATTGGACCATCAGGGAGAGAAAAACCCGGGCACTGTCTTGGCAAAAATCTTCGAAGTTCAAGTCGTTGGGTATGCTAGCGTTCATGGCGTTTATATTGCTGCAAAAACGTCTCGAGACGTTCAATGGCAATCATCAGATCCTCAATATGCGGCAGAAATACGAAGCGAAGATAGTGTTTCTCTGGAACATTAAACGCGCTTCCTTGAACTAATAGAATATGCTGCTGAAGCAAAAATTGCAGGACTAATTCCTCATCGTCGGGAACTTGGTACACCTCGGTGTCAATTTTTACGAATAAATACAGCGCAGCTTTAGGTTTGACGCAACTGATACCGTCGATTGCGCAGAGTAGTTCGTAAGCTTTGTTGCGCTGTTCGTAGAGTCGGCCACCTGGGGCCACCAAGTCATCAATCGTCTGATATCCCCCCAGAGCAGTCTGAACTGCGAGCTGCGCAGGGACATTACTGCAAAGCCGCATAGAAGCCAGCATGTTGATACCTTCAAGGAGGTCTGTTGCCTCGTCGATACAGCCGCTGGCAACCATCCATCCAGAGCGAAAACCGGCAAGACGATGGCTTTTCGATAAGCCGTTGAATGACAGGCACAAAAACTGATCGGCAAAATGAGCAAAGGGAATGTGCTCGGCCTCATCGTAGACAATTCGATCATAGATCTCGTCGGCAAAAACAACCAATTGATGTTGTCGAGCTAGCTCTGCAAGTTGTGCTAAACATTGGCGACTATAGACTGCACCGGTTGGGTTATTGGGGTTAATCAGTACGAGCGCCTTGGTGTTGGGGGTAATAAGCGAACGGATATGCTCAATGTCCGGCTCCCAGTTCTGGCGTTCATTGCAGTGATAATGCTTCGGATTTGCTCCGGCGAGGGTGACTGCAGCAGTCCAGAGTGGGTAGTCGGGAGCGGGAATGAGTACTTCGTCGCCACTATTAAGAAGTGCGCTGGTGGCCAAGCTGATCAGCTCTGAAACGCCGTTTCCCAGCCAAATGTGATTAATGTCAATGTCACCAAGGCCTTTCGCTTGCCAGCTCTGGAAAATAGCCTTACGGGCCGAGAATAGCCCCTTTGAGCTTGAATACCCTTCGCCTTTGCGTAAATTAGCAATGACATCAACCAGAATCTCATCGGGAGCATTCAGTTGAAAGGCTGCCGGGTTGCCGATGTTAAGTTTAATGATGCGATGCCCTTCGCGCTCAAGGCGCTCGGCGGCGTCTAGCACGGGACCTCGGATGTCATAGCAAACGTCATTAAGGCGGTTAGATTTTTGGTAGCGCATGGCAGCTCCGCACATTACAAATAATTGTTCCCCAATTTCCATGCTAGCGTGTTTATAATGAATACAAAAATAGGGTTTTGGAATAGGACTTATGCCGAAGCGTAGTAAAGCGGAATTACAGAGCGAACTGAGTTCGGAACAGTACCGAGTGACTCAGGAGAAGGGGACGGAGCGTCCGTTTACCGGACGATATTGGGATGTCTGGCGGGATGGCATCTATCATTGTGTTTGTTGTGATGCGCCGTTGTTTAAATCGGACACCAAGTTCGATGCAGGCTGTGGGTGGCCTAGTTTCGATCAGCCCATTGCCGGCGCATTAGCTGAACATGTGGATACCACCTTCAATATGGTGCGAACTGAAGTCGTCTGTACTGCCTGCGATGCCCATTTAGGACACGTTTTTCCCGATGGTCCTCAGACCACAGGGTTACGCTATTGCATCAACTCGGCGTCACTCAGGCATGATGGTGACGACGCGTGACGCCAACCTATGACGCGATCTATCACCGCGCACTGCAGCGTTTTGCCGGCGACCGTAAAGCGCTTGAATTGAACCTCCCGGATGCCAAGCGCGATGAAGAGCTTGAGGCATTACCGGATAGCTATTACTTATCTCAGCTGACTAGGCGGGTTTTTCGAGCGGGGATGACCCACCGTGTTGTTGATGCAAGATGGGTTAATTTTGAGCGGGTCTTTGATGGCTTTGACTTAGTCAGTTGCGCTATGTTGAGTGACGATGATATCGATCGACTAATGATCGATGCTCAGCTCATTCGCCACCGTAAAAAACTCTCTTCGATACCACGCAATGCTAAATTGCTGATGGATTGGCGCACCGAGTCAGGCAGTGTGGGTGCATTCATAGCCGCTTGGCCTCAGCATCGTATTGTCGAACTGTGGATTAGAATGAAGCGTTACGGTGCACAGTTAGGAGGTCGCTCTGGAGCCAGTTTTCTTCGGATGGTCGGCAAAGACACTTTCATGTTGTCCGATGATGTCGTTCGTGAACTCATTCGCTATGGGTTGGTGGATAAGGCGCCTACTAGCCAGCGTGACTGGCGTTTAATCCAGCGCCATTTTGTGGAGTGGAGCGAACAGGGTGGGCGACCGATGTGTCAAATTAGCCGATTGCTAAGCTTGGGTGATTTGAGTGTTTAAGTTGCGTGCTTGGGGTTGGGCAAAGAAAGCGTTAGCGTATAGTTTTGCTCTGATGTTGTTGGGCTTCGTTAATCAGCAAGTAGAACTTCTGCCGCATGCGCTAGGGCTTTGGATGTTTGCGACGGCGCTTTGGCTCTTTGTACTAGCGTCGCTGATCTTCGTTCCCTATACGTTGTTTCGTTGGGCCAGAGTTGAGGAGTTTGATCGATGGTCCTACTTAGGCCTTATCGTTGCGCTCCCCGTACTCGTCGTCTGGCTGTGGATTGGGCCAACTAATATGGGGCTCCCCGCTCTGCGCGATGTCAGTACAGATTTATCGAACCCTCTGGTGATAGAGGGGTGGGACAATCTGCCTAGAAGTTCGGTGCAGCAGCAGTCCTACCCAGATGTTATGCCGATACTTCTATCGGAGGAGCAGCCCGCTGAGGTCCTACAGCAGCTAAATAGTATTGCGTTGCGAGATGATTGGGAGCGGATAGGGCAGCCGCGCGATTTTGAGGCTCTATATCGGGTTTCTACCAGGGCCTTAAGCTATCACTATATTTTGGCCGTTAGAGTGAAGGCCGTTCCAGCAGGAACTCGATTAGACCTGCGGGTAGTCGCAATAGATCAACAGCGTGATTTTGGTTATGGTGCCTTTCTAATTCGCGCGATCCGCGAAGAGCTTAAGCAACCAACTAATTAACGAGGAGAGCGTCAGTGAGTGTCTATGATTTTGAGGTGCAAACTAACAAAGGCGAATCAGTCACGCTAGACGAGTACCAGGGTAAGGTACTGCTAGTCGTTAATACGGCGAGTAAATGTGGTTTTACTCCTCAGTATAAAGGTCTGGAGTCGATCTATGGAAAGTTTAAAGCTGAAGGTTTCGAGGTACTCGGCTTTCCCTGTAACCAATTTGGTAAACAGGAACCAGGTGATGATGGTGAGATTGCTTCGTTTTGTGATCTAAACTTCGGTGTTTCGTTTCCTTTGTTTAAAAAGATTGATGTGAACGGCGACGCCCAGTCACCGTTGTTCAGTTACTTAAAAACTAAAGCGCCAGGTATCGCCGGTACAACGGGTGTAAAATGGAACTTCACCAAGTTTTTAGTGGGTCGCGATGGGCAGGTAATTCGCCGCTACGCGCCTAAGACTAAGCCTGAAGCTATTGAGGCGGACATTGAAGCTGAGCTAGCCAAACGCGCTTAAGTTAGGGCTACGTGGTTTTCCTTAAACTAAGTTACTGAAATTTATAAAAAAAACGTTGACAGAAGACGGCGTGGATTTTAATATTCGCGCCGCTTTGGTTAGGAATGAACTGCCAAGCTTGTACTGGGTCCCCATCGTCTAGAGGCCTAGGACACCGCCCTTTCACGGCGGTAACAGGGGTTCGACTCCCCTTGGGGACGCCATATTGCGGGAATAGCTCAGTTGGTAGAGCACGACCTTGCCAAGGTCGGGGTCGCGAGTTCGAATCTCGTTTCCCGCTCCAATTTATCTTTGTTGGCCCAAAGGTAGAAGGCTTCCTCTCGAGGAAGTGAGTTAAACAAGCGATTGTTTAGCGGCATTGAAATATGCTGTTTGGTTTCGAAAGAAATCGTCCTAAGTCCCCATCGTCTAGAGGCCTAGGACACCGCCCTTTCACGGCGGTAACAGGGGTTCGACTCCCCTTGGGGACGCCATATTGCGGGAATAGCTCAGTTGGTAGAGCACGACCTTGCCAAGGTCGGGGTCGCGAGTTCGAATCTCGTTTCCCGCTCCATATTATCTTCGTTTATCCGAAGGTATAATCTTCAGTAACATGAAGATGAAAACTCTTTCTCTCGGGAAAGAAAGCTAAACACCTAGGCTTGTTTAGTTGGTATCGAAAGATGCTTTAGGTTTCGAAAGAAATCGTCCTAAGTCCCCATCGTCTAGAGGCCTAGGACACCGCCCTTTCACGGCGGTAACAGGGGTTCGACTCCCCTTGGGGACGCCATATTAAAGAAGCCCAACCGTTTGGTTGGGCTTTTTTTTGGTTGAAGAAAAGTGCCGTGAGACGGTGTGGACACCGCACTCTTAATGCACGGCGGTAACAGGGGTTCGACTCCCCTTGGGGACGCCATATTAAAGAAGCTCAACCGTTTGGTTGGGCTTTTTTTTGATTGAAGAAAAGTGCCGTGAGACGGTGTGCCGTATGTGCGACGGAAAGTGGATGACCACTAGGGATAACAGTTAACTTCAACAGCTAGTCGCTCATTGATATTCCGGCAAAGTGAATTCGCCTCAGTCAACTCTCCCTGGCTCCTTAGGACGTTCGAGAGCCCTACGGTAGCACCAATATGGAGAGGTTCGTTTGCAAGCACCTTGCGGTACCAAATTTCCGCTTCAGTAGGCTTATTTATTAGAACGAGACGGTCGGCGATCAACGTGCCGATGTCCGAATGCCAGGGTCGAATCTTAGCGATGTCAACGTCATAGCGTCTCGACATAGCTGCGTAGGCGCGCTGATAGCTGTTGAGAGCAGCCTGTGGTTGTCCTTCGATATCGTAAATACCCGCTAAATTTATCAGCACATCCCAGGCGTCCGGGTCGAGTTGAAGTGCCTGTTCATAGTGTTCCTTGGCCGCTGCGAAATCGCCCTGTGCCGTAAGAACAAATCCTAGCGCTTTGTGGGTCTTCGGGTTATTGGGAGAAAGTTCCACGGCTCGAAGGGCGAGTGACTGCGCTCTCGCCAACGAGACTGTTGCGCTATCGGTGGCAAACAGTCCCTGCTCAAGCGCCTCACGCATCGATGTCTGCTGAGGGTTGCTAACATCCGGGGACCATCGCAACAGGCGCTGTACGATCGCATTAGCCAATCCCGATTGGGCCTCTGCACTGTCAGGGCGCATCGCAATAGACTGTTGATAGAGGCTAATAGCCATCTCATTATCCGCTTGACGCATTTGATGATAAAAGTTATCCGCTCGCTCAAGCTGCTCAGTAAATAGCGTTTCTTCTTGGCTACCGCGGCGGTGTTCAATCCAAGCCCAGGCGGAAAAGGCGACTGCGGCGAGTATGAGGATAGCAAGCAGCAATGTGACTCGATGTCTTAGCTGATGGCTGACTAGTTCCCCCTGAGAAGCATCTCTTTTCTCTTCAACTTGATGATTAGGCATATTCTCTTCAGCTGGAAGATTCGGCAGAGCTTTAACTGAGCAGATTAATTGATAGCCACGTTTCGGTATGGTTTTAATGAATTTTGGCGAACGAGCGTTATCCTTCAAAGCCTTTCGCAACTGCGAGATAACCCTAAGTAAGGCGTCATCACTGACGATAACGTCACCCCAAGCTTGCTTAATCAAATCTTCTTTACTAATCATCAGGGGGTAAGCACTAACCAATTCGGCTAGCACTGCGATGCACTTCGGCTCTACGCGGGTAGCGTCGGTTGGGTTTTGCCCGGTTGAGATAACCCCTAGCGACAGGTCAACGTTCACTTCACCCAATTGTAGTTTTTGCGTCATAGCTCTACTTAATTTGAAAGTCTCCTCAGGAAAATATCAGAAATACCTCAGTAAATCATCAGGACGTTGCGCCCAGTTTGGCCAAGACTAGCGGGGCTAATCACTAATGAGGTTCATAATGAAACGCTTTCTGCTACTTATCAGCTTGTTCATCCCTGTTGTACTTTTCGCCGAAGAGGAATACTTCAGCGCTGAGGTAATTCGCTCTGATTTTCACGAACTCTACCGCGGCTTACTTGAGGCCCAGTATGACCCCTTTCATCAAATCTCCGCCGAGGAACTAGAACAACGTTATCAGGAACTCGCTAGTTCGATAAATAGCCCACAAACACTCCGAGAAGCTAGCGCGCTGTTTCAGAGCTTTACGGCGCTAACCGAAACCGCTCATACTCGGGTTGAATTCCCCATGGATACCTATCAATCGTACCTACAGAGTGATGGCAAAACGTTATCACTTTACTTGGACATCAGTTCCGATGAAGTAGTTATTGACGATTATTTCGGAGCGGAGCCGGAGTTATATTCAGGAGTTAAGGTAATCGCCGTAGATGGACTTCCCGTTCGGCAATGGCTCGATCGCTACGAAGTCCTCGTCGCGGCAGATAACCAGCAACTTAAAAATGTGATGTTGGGTATGCAGCTCCAGGGAATGCTCTGGTGGGCTGATGGCGCCAGGGAAAGCTATGAGATAACTATCATGGCCGACGATGGCTCCCCTGTAACAGTTAGCGCTATAACAACGAGCTATGATGAGCAGGCGTTAATTGCCAATGCCTCGCAAGCTGAGGTTCAAAAAGAACCACTAAGAGACTATCAGCTCTTAGCGCCGCAAGTTGGTTATCTGAAGCCCGGACCATTTTATCATGCTGAAGGAGAAAACCCGTGGGACACTGAGCCATTTAAACGCTGGGTGGACGAAGCCTTTAATTCATTTATAACCGCCGATGTAGAGTATGTGGTGATTGATTTGAGGTCGAACCCAGGAGGCTCGAATAGTTTCAGCGATCATCTTGTTGCCTGGTTTGCTGACCAAGCTTTTGCCTTTGCTTCAGATTTTAGAGTGCGAGCGTCTTCGCAGGCTAGGGAAGCGAATCTGGAGCGTTTAGCACTCACGTTCGATGAGACTGATATATCGCATCGATATGAGACTTTCTTTGCCGAAAAAACGGCTGGGGAGATATTCTCATTTCCCCTTGATTCAAGCCTGCCTCGTGACGGAACTCGTTTTGAGGGTGAGGTTATTGCGCTAATCGATGAGACTTCCTTTAGTAATGCAGTATCGGTGGCGGCCATTATTCAAGACTATGGTTTTGGCACCTTAATTGGGCAGAAAACCGCTGACCTGGCCACCACTTACGGTGCGATGGAACACTTTAGACTCTCTGAAACCAACCTTCAGGTAGGTTTTCCTAAGGCTTTAATCATTCGACCTAATGGCGATTCACAGCCGGATGGCGTTACTCCAGACGTGCGTGTTCAATCTCACCAAGATACCTTAGCAGCTGCCTTGGAGTGGATTGAGGGGGAGCGGTGTCGGAAGTTGTCATCGACTACTGTGACAGTTCAGCAATAAACGGGTGAATGGCCGAGCCATAACGAGATAGTTTATTAACTGATTCGTTATGAATCGCTCGGCGAGCCTGCCGTAAATTAGGCGAGTGGATCCATTGAGAGCCACTTTGCGGGTGTAAGCAAGCCTCGTCGAAGGGTAGGCCAACTGAGTCCAGCAGGTTGGTAATAACTTGCTCTGGCTCGGTGACTAGCTGCTCATAGCTAACACGGTGCACTCTGTCACTCCAGCCATTTGAGAGTAGCTGCGAAAGCTCCCGGGCATGTTCCCATACTTGAGCCAAAGCACCTGGCGAGTTGGCGAAGCGATATTCCCGTGACAGAGACTGCTGATAAATGGATAGGCAGTTGTCAGTACGGTCGCGCTCGCAGATTACAAATCTAGCTTCGGGAAGAAGCGCCGCGATGAGAGGAATATAGAAAATGTTGATCGGTGTGTGTTCAACAGCTACCACACCCGGCTCAGGCAGAAGATCCTTCAGCAACTTATCTCGAGTGCGCTGCTTTTGCTCAGGCGATAGTCGACTCAGGCACTCACTTGGATTATTCGGGTCCAGCTTTAGTTCGCTGATTAGCTTCGCAATGATCCCAGTTTCACCCATGGCAGTACATTGCTCATGTTGTGAAAGGATTCGTTGAGTCAAAGTTGTGCCGCTGCGAGGCATACCGGTCACAAAGATAACCGAGGGATTGGCGCTAGCGTTTGGGAGACTGAAATTATTGAGCTGATAGTGAGTTGGAAAGGATACGCCACAACCCTCTTCCTTCATTTTCAGCTCACGTGCCCGCTGCGTGCTTGCAAATGAGTCGGAGTAATTGGCTTGCTGATGCTGGAGTTTAGCCAAAACAAACCAGTACCTAGCGGAGGACTGAAACGGTGCGCAATGCTGTTCGAACAGATTAACTAGTCCAGCGTGACTGTTAGCTGGATCAATCGTCGAGAGTTGATACCATGCCTCAAAATCAGAGGGATTGAGTTCAATGATGCGAGTAAATAATGATTCAGCAAGATCTAGCTCGCCTCGTTTTGCCGCAAGTACGCCCAAATTGAGTTGGCTATCACGCTTATCAGGGGTGGCCGCTAGAATAGCCTGATAGCAGTCATAGGCGGCTTCGAACTCCTTTAGTTTGGTGAGTAGTACCGCCTCAAGGTGCAACAGATCAGTGCTATTGGGGAATTCTTGGCGAGCTTTTAATAATAGGTCGCCGGCGTTTTTTAGATCATCAATTTCTAGGTAGGCGCGGATGATTCCATTGAGTCGTTGCTCGGTAGGACCATCCGTTGAGATACTTTTGGTAAACGCCTGAATAGCCACCTTGAACTTAGCTTGCGCTAGTGCCAGCCATCCCGCTTCATCCAACACTAAGGAATTGTTTGGGGCGACGGCGAGTAGTTGCTGTAGCTGTTGTTTCGCCCAGCCGAATTTACCGCCAATACGAAGCGCCGTGACAAATTCAACTTGCACTTCAAGGTTGGCGGGCAGCCCCTCGGAAGCCAGTCGATAACATTCAATTGAACGCAGTGCATCACCGAATTGGATGGCGATATAGCCCGCCATTCGGGCGAGATTAGCTGACTTTATCTCGGTAGGATTAAGTGAACTTAAGTAGCGCTGAGCTTTGGTAATTTGGGCTGACTTCAGCAGTAGCCCGCATAGTAGCTCGAGAGACTCCTGATCCTGTTGATCTGCCTTAATGATAGCTTCGAGTGAATCAATAGCACCCAGGGTGTCGCCTTGAGATAGGAGTCGTTGGGTGTGTTTTAAAGCTTCACTGGGCATCATCGTTACTCTGAAATATCGGTTTGTTTAGAATGATGTTACGCCCAACTTAGCCTTGCAATCAATGAGTTTATCTAAACGATAAAGCGTATTTTTGACCTTAGAACTAACCTGTTTGCATTCGCAGTAAAAAGTTTTGCATCCGAAGTACTTTTGGTTTTATATTAAGAATAAGGTGTCAAGACAACAAAAATAAACATCTGTATACGGAGAGCGAAAAAATGGAAGTAAAGCGTAATGCACTTTATCTAGGGGTCTCGTTGGCCCTGTCGGGCTCAGTAGTAGCTCAGCAGGAAGCTGAAGCGACTGATCAAGAATCAACTAACAATCGTCAAGTCGAAGAAATTATTGTTACGGCGACGAAGCGATCTCAGGACATTCAGAGTGTTTCCGTTGCGGTTACCGCTCTGGGCGCTGAAGATATCGCGAAGGGCGGCATTGAAGATGTTAGCCGAATCGAGAACCTCGTTCCTGGTATGAGCTACGGTCAGTCTGGTAGCGAAGTCCGTTTGGCGATTCGTGGTACGCGAACTAACAACGTTGGTTCTGAAGCCGAACAGGTAGTTGGTATTTTTGAGGATGGCGTTTACGTCCCTACCACTACTCAAGCTTTGGGCTCCTACGTGGATCTTGAGCGAATCGAAGTACTTCGTGGTCCTCAGGGCACACTTTACGGTCGTAACACCTTCGGTGGTACCATCAACATCCATACCCGTGCTCCAGAATTTGATGAGGTTAGCGGCTACGTTCAAGCACTAGCGGGTACCTATGACCGTCGTAAGGTGGAAGGCGCGGTAAACCTGCCAATTTCCGATACGCTTGCGGTTCGTCTAGCAGGTTTGACGGATCAGCGTGATGGCTATATTGAGAATACCTACGTTGATGGTCCAAGTGATGACCTCAACGACGCAGACAACACCTATTTCCGTGGAAGCTTACGTTGGCAACCAACTGACTCTCTGGATGTAATTGTTCGCGCAGGCCAGGGAACTCAAGAGGGTAACGGTTCGGCAATTTGGGGCTACCAGCAGATTGGTGCCTACGACAACGGTAATTTCCTTCCAGGTCACCAGTTCCTCCCTTCCGATGCGACCTCCGCAACGGATCAAGGGCCGTGGAAGGTTTCGCGCAACATGCCTTCGAGCGTAGATCTTGAAAGCTCATTCTTTACTCTTCAAGCAGAGTGGGATGCAGATTGGATGGTTATCAAGTACACCGGTAACCAGACGAATTTTGAAGGTTCACAGACCTATGACCCAGATTACAGTGACGGTGGTAGTTTAACGGACTCTGGCTTCGTTGGTTGGAATTCCGATCAAGATACCTCGTCGCATGAAATTCAGTTCACTTCTCCGGCTAATGATACCTTTGAGTGGTTAGGCGGCGCCTATTACTTCGAACAAGCCGCTGGTTGGAACTGGTTAGAGCGAGTGGGCGGTGTTACCGAAGTCCCACATTGGGATAACCAGGGTGATTACGTCAGTACCTCACTCGGTGTGTTTGCTAACGGTACGCTACACCTTAGCGAAGCAATGCGCCTAGTGGGTGGTATTCGCTACGCTGAAGACACCAAACAACAGCGCGACCCACTTGATTGGAGTGTTTGGCCGCCGGTTCCTATGAAGGGACAGGGCAGCAAGGGCGAGTGGAACGATGTGTTGTACAAAGCCGCGCTTGAACATGATCTAAATGATGATCAAATGATCTATGGCCAGGTGTCTACCGGTTATCGTGCTGGTGGTATCAACTTCGTTGACCCAGTTGTTCCGCTAACCTATGACCCAGAGACGGTGACCGCATGGGAAGTGGGTTATAAGTCTACGTGGTTAGATCGCACTATGGTCTTCAACGCGGCTCTATACCTAAACCAATATCGTGACATGCAGGCTCAGTCTTTCGTGGTTCAGGGTACCGGCGTCACAGAGTTCACCGAAAACGGTGGCGAGCTGGATAGCATGGGTTTCGAAGCGGAATTGAGCTGGAACCCAACTGACCAGTTGAGCCTCTCTGGCTCCCTGTCAATTATGCAGGCAGAGTTTGGTAAGTATGAAGTTTCTAAGGTTCAGGGCTTAGGTGATATGGGTGGCCGTCAGGACCTTAACGACCCGTCGTCACTACTAAATCTTGAGGGCTTCCGTCCGGCGCTGGCACCAGAGCTGACTTTAGGTCTTCAGGCTAGCTATGATATTTACCTAGGTGATATGGGTACGCTTACTCCGTACGCGCAAACCTATTACTCGGGTGACTACTATGCTTACGACATCAACGTAGATGGCGCTAAGCAAGATTCGTTCACACGTACTGATCTGCGTTTAATCTGGGCTTCTCCTGATGCAACTTGGGAAGTACAGGGTTACGTGATGAACTTGGAGAACGAAGCGCAGTTAAATCGCGTAGTGGTGTTCAACCCAAGCCAGAGCCCGTCAATTGCGAGTCTTCAGGCTAACTGGAGTAACCCGCGTACAGCAGGCGTGAGTGTTAACTACAACTTCTAAGTTGTAGCGCTGAAACTCGAAAGCCCCAGTTCTTAGAGCTGGGGCTTTTTTCATTTATGGGGCGAAATTTCTCACTATTCGAATCGTTCGTTCATTCAACTATTCAGAGAGTTTGCATACTTAATTGGGTGCTGGCAGAGAAACATAGCGTGAAAATTAGACCTTCAATCAAAGCAAAAAGGGCGGCATGATTAATCAAGCCGCCCTCTACTTCTATGGTAAGCGCTAACCACGAACTGAATCGTTAAGATTAGGCGCTTTCGCTACAGTTAAATTCCACTCGAACTCGAGTTAAATCATAGCTAGACATGCCGCTTGGACAGGCTGATGCGCCGCAACTGCTGTGGCTACCTGAGCTACTTGTTGTGGTCTGCTTGACAGTGTCGTTTATGGACAAGGCAGACTGTTGAGCTACGCAGTAGTTAGTTGCGACCGAATAGGCTTTCTCGGTGAATCGCTCCAGCTGTGTTGGCATTGCAGTATAAGGTGATGTGACACTAAATGTTGAAGTGTCTAATTGTTGAACTGCATACTGTGGCGCCATAGAGCACCCAGCGGATAGGGTAATAAGTACAGCAGAGATAACGGCAAATTTTTTCATGGCATGCGTCCTGCATCAATTAAAATATTGGCCACAGAGTTCGTAGCGACAGACCGAGAGTAACACGAAGATTGAATCTTTTCAAAATTCTTGGATTTGGCGTATCCCCACCTCTATTGCTAGTAAGGCGAGATTGCTGGTAAAGCGAGCAATCAAATCTATCTAGCTTGTTACGCTTAGAACGTTGACTCAAAGGTGACAATAGTCGCAGAGGTGACATGCTAATGTTGAGTTTAAAGATTCTAGAAGTTATTGACGATCTAGAACAATAACTAATAATAACAAGGAAATAGCTATGTCAGCTCAGAAGCTTACCGTACTTTCGCGCACCCTAATTGTCGGCTTAGTTGCGGCTATAGTTGGGATCGTTTCAATCTCTCATGCCAGCGATGTGGATAGGCGCAGTGTCACCATTTGGAGCGAGGGTGTTCGCTTAGCCGGTGACGTTTATACCCCGAAGTCTATTGAGGAAGGACAACGTCTGCCGGGGGTTCTTATGATCGCCGGTTGGGGAGGTAATAAATCTAACGTTGGTCGTAATTACGCGGAAGCGATTGCAGCCGAAGGTTTCGTGGTGCTCACCTTTGACTTTAAGGGATGGGGTGAAAGCGATGGTCCGCTGGTAGCGTCAACCGTTATGGGCGCTGCTGACGAAAGCCAAACCTTTATGTTGGAAGCGCAACATGTTCGAGGGATTATAGATCCGTACTCAATGTCTGCGGATGTGAGAGCGGCGCTCTATTTCCTAGGAGGTGAGCCCCAGGTAATGCCAAATAATTTGGGTGTTTGGGGCACCAGCATGGGCGGTGGCTTGGGATTGATTCCCGCAGCAACGGACCCACGTGTGAAAGCGTTTGTGAGTCAGATGGGGCCGGTGAATTACGCTCACAATCTTCAGGCGCTCCCAGCGGATGGCATGTGGCAGATCGAAACACTTACCGCGCGAGGTGAACTACCTGCCTTCCCAGGACCAGTGAGCAGAATTGATCCTTCGCTAGCGGGTTTTCCAGACTGGCCGGCGTTGAAGCGCTTCAACTTAATGCCATATGTTAATCACCTCGCTACGCCAACACTTGTGATTGATGCCGAAGATGAGACGATGTTTGATCGACAGCTGAATGGAGTATTGTTATTCGAAGCGGTTGAGAAAAAGGCTGATGCACGATACGTCACTTTCCCGGGCGGGCATTACGACATGTATCATGGCGAAAACCTCGGTAGCAGCCGACAAGCCGCTTTGGAGTGGTTTCAATTACATTTAAAAGGTGAATGAACGCTCCTTCGCTTCGCTCTGATGAGTCCGATATTCCGAATGAGCTGCTCACAATTTTTCGGAGTCTAGGTCTGAGGCGTCGTTCACTGGGCTCCATGAGATTTTTGAAATTCGTTGTCTCGCGGATTATTTCCAATTAGTTTTGGACTAAAGCATCTGCTCTAAGCGGCAAAGGGTGATTAGAAATACCTCTCTCCTCGAAAAATTAACGGTCTATACTGAAACAGTAGACCATGCAATTTAATCAGAGTGAGGTACCTGCTATCGCTGCCTTCGTTAACTTTGGCGCTCGACGACTTGCTGTTGGCGTATTCCTAACCTTGGCAACTATGTCTTGGACGCCAACTATTTCAGCTCAATCATTCAGTGCCGCCTGGCAAGAAGTGCTTGCCAATGACAGTGTCTTGGCTGCCGAACGAGCCAAACTGGATAGTAGAACTAGCCTCAATGAGGTAGCTGATGATTTGAATTGGCCGAGACTAGATCTGAACATGGCCTACGTTCAGATGGCCGACCCTATTCAATTAGATATCCTTGATCTTGAACCGCTTGCGTCGGCACCCGGCGCAATTACCTCGTTGCCTGGCTTAGTGGGTATACCTACGGTTACCGACTTTACTGACGACAATCTATCCACCGTCTCATTACAAGCCATGTGGCCTATCTATACCGGTGGGAAAATATCGGCCTCTCAGGATATTATCAATTCTCAATACGATGAGTCTCGGGCCGAATTCCAGCTAAAGGTTTCCGAACGTTTTGGGGTGCTGGTGGAGCGTTACTACGGTCTTCAATTGGCACGCCATAATCAACAGCTTCAGGAGCAGGTAGTTGCAAGTATCCAGGGGCATGCGGATGCGGCCGCATTGCTGGAGCAGCAGGGGCAGATCGCCCGAGTTGAAACGCTACAAGCTTTGGTTGCGTTGGATGATGCCAAGGTTGCGCTCGCTCGTGCCGAAAGCCAAGTAACGATGGCTGAATTAGCGCTTCACCAGTTGATCAATAGCGATCTCGTCAATCTACAATCTCACCTTTTTATTGACGTAGAGTTAGCCCCTGCTGCGCATTATATCGAAACAACATTGAATACCTTTCCTGCTTTAGATGTGTTGGATGCAAAACTTGCGCAAAGCGGCGCAGCGATCGATCTCCAGAAAAGTGAATATGCTCCAACGGTCTTTCTCTTCGGCGATTATCAAGCTTACGAGGGGGATAGTTTACTCGCTGATATAACGCCAGATTGGCAAGTGGGAGTGGGGGTATCGGTACCCTTGATAAGCAATAGTGGGCGATCAGCTAGAGTTCAGGCTGCGCATAATGTGCAGCTAGAAGTGCAGAATTTGTCTCGCCAAACTCGCACTGACCTTCAATTGCTGGTCAACCATGCCTATGAGCAAGCCCAACAGGCACAACTTGAATATCAGCGTTTAGCCACGGCGCTTGAATTAGCTGCCGAGAATATAAAGCTCCGCGAAAAGGCATTCAGAGAGGGCTTGGGAACCAGTAGAGATCTCGTGGACGCCACCACCTACAAAACCGTGGTAGAAATGCGCAGAGCCGCGGCAGCTTATGCATTCGTTTTTCAGTATGCGCAGCTATGTGCGCTAAGTTCGTCAATTGATCAGTTTATCAGGACTAGTGGAGACTCTCGATGACTAAGCCAGTAAGAGCGTTACTAATCGTCGTAGCCGCGTTAGTTCTATTGTTAGTAATGCGCAGCCTTTGGAGTTTCCTCCAGCCGACAGAGTCAATTTTACAGGGACATATTGAGGCGCGTGAATTTATTGTCAGCTCCAAAGTACCTGGCCGAATAGGTTCGGTCCTAGTAGAGAAGGGGCAGATGGTCGCGGTTGATGACCTTATATTCACTATCGTTAGCCCCGAACTTGATGCGAAAATGCAACAGGCCGAGGCCGGGCGAGACGCCGTAGGGGCATTAGCTCGCCAAGCAGAGGTGGGGGCTCGTGAGCAGGAAATTGCGATAGCACGGGAACAGTGGGAGAAATCCAAGGTAGCGGAAGAACTGTTCCATAACACGTACCTTCGAATCCAGTCTTTATATGATAGCGGCGTGGTCGCACTGCAACTTCGTGACGAAGCTCATGCACAGTGGCAAGCCGCGAAGCTCACGGCGACCTCGGCGGCTGCATTTTACGACATGGTCCAAGAGGGCACGCGCGAAGAGATTGTTGATGCCGCCAGAGCGGAGCTCTCGATGGCTGATGCAGCGGTCGCTGAGGTGAGTGCGTTTCAGGCTGATACCCGAATATTTAGCTGGATGACAGGGGAGGTGAGTGAAATCATCATGCGCCCGGGTGAAATCGTTCCACCGGGATTCCCAGTAGTGACTTTGATTGATATGAGTCAGGCTTATGCGGTACTCGCTGTCCGCGAAGATCAGCTTCCCCAATTTGTTAGTGGCGCTAGGGTCAGTGCTGATATTCCAGCGTTAGGGCTAACGCAGCAGGAGTTTACAGTGCGGCATGTAGCGGTGATGGGGGATTATGCAATGTGGCGGGCCACTGATAGTCGTCAGGGTTATGATATGAGAACCTTTGAAGTGGAGCTAGAACCCGTCGAGGAACTTGATAATCTTCGCGCCGGAATGAGTGTCTTAGTTCACCTTAGCGCTGCAGTTAATCCCTAATGTTTCACTCGATTCGTTCTAGTACATGGTGGCTGCTCATAGTAGCCCCTCTGCTTCTTTTTCTCGCGCTGAGTGTCATCTTTAACGCGCAGGTAGTTCGGGATGTTCCGGTAGCATGGGTGGATATTGATCACTCATCAGCATCACGCTCGCTATTCCGGCAGCTCGATTCATCCCCGTCGATTAAACTGGTTTCCTATGCCTCAGCACTCGAAGCTGAACAGGCTATGAAAGTTGGTGAAGTTTATGGGCTGGTAATCATTCCCGCTAACTTCGGTAGTGATGTGCTAACGCGTCGACAGCCCGTGGTCAGAGCCGTAGTCAATGGTCAGCTAGTACTTATTGCCAAAGTGATTCGCTCTGCCGTGGCCTCGGTATTAGGCGTTGATCAGGCTATCAATCGCGGGCTTCAGACCTTAGGGCTAACCTTCTCTCCTACTGATGCAGCGTTCGCAGCGGCGCCCGTTCAAGTACAGCTGAGTTCGCTCTACAACCGCTCAGGAAGCTATGGTCAGTTTTTGCTACCGGCAATTTTTCTTGCTATTTGGCAAATTCTAATCGCTATAACAACCGTTGTTCATTTTACCCAAAGACCCGAAGGCTTTGCCGCAAGTGACGAAGGTTGGATCTCAACAGGACAGCGACTTAAGGCAATGATGAGAAGACAAATAGCGCTGCTCCCGTGGTTCTTGGTTCAGGGTTTCGTCGCGGGCATTATTCTCTTTCAGTTCTTCGCCTACCCGTTCTTTGGCAATTGGTTGGTGATGGTCATAGTTAGCCTATTGTTTGTGGCTACTTGCCAAGCCTTAGCGTGGTCGATCTGTTTGTTAGTGCCATCTGACCCGGCAAAGGCTGCAAGTTTAACAGGGGCTATTACGGCGCCGAGTTTCGCGTTTTTGGGCGTTACCTTCCCTAGTAGTGATATGCCGAGCTTAGCGTTGTGGTGGCGCGATGTTCTTCCCGCGGCACAGTCATCCGAGCTGATGTTGGCGATAGCCAACTATGGCGAAATTGCCTTCAATCCCGTCACGGCAATTGGCTGTCAGCTTATAATCATTGGCTTACCCTTCGCGCTCTATCACTTTGTGTATAAAGGAAGGCACGCGTGAGCTGGTGGCGAGACCTTATCTTTGAGTTACGTGCGTTGGTTGCTCATGAAAATACCCGAATGACCGTTTTCATCGCAGCCATTGGCTACGCTATTTTATACCCCTTACCCTATCAGCATCAGCTGCCGACCGATGTTCCTATTGTCGCCGTAGACTTAGATCAGACGGTGGCGTCACGGCGTTTACTTCGCATGATTGATGCCACGCCCCAGGTGTCCGTCGATCGATCTGTGCATAGTGAGCTAGTTGCTCAAGAGCTGGTGGAAGCTCAATCGGTACGAGGCTACCTGGTTATAACCAAGGATTTTAGCCGTGCAATGTATCGACGATCGAGTAGTACGCTGGCGCTAGGAGGGGATGGGGCTTACTACTTGCTCTATGCCACTCAAGCCGAAGGTGTAATGGGTGCAGTGGGGGCGCTTAACGATGAGCTGAGTGAAATGATTCAATTACGGGGGGCTCCAGCCGTTGTTAATGATTCATCAACGCCCTTTGAACTTGCGCTAGTCAATGCGTTTAATCCTGAACTGGGCTACCGTAACTATGTGATTCCTGCCGTATTTTTACTGATTTTGCATCAACTCGCCTTAATGGGCATGGCCACGATGACGTGGGTGCAAAATCAGCGGGGGATTGCTAGCAATCGTTATCAACAGAGCTGGTTTAGAGAGAGTTCGGCCAGGTTAGGCGCTTTTTTGTTGGTGTTTCTCGGACTTTCGTTGCTGTATTTTTATGGGTTGTTACCGCTCTACCACGTGCCCATCTCGGCGTTCAGCATTGGCGTGATGGCCTACCTTAGTATTTTCTTTATCGCGACCCTGTTAATTGGTCAGCTGCTTGGGCGCCTGATATCGCATCCGCAAATGGTGGTGGTGATGGTCATTATGTCATCATTGCCATTGGTGTTTACTGCTGGATTTATCTGGCCAGTTGAATCAATACCAGGCTGGTGGCATTTTGTGATGAGTGCTCTTCCTGCAACCACGGGTATACAGTATTTCCTTCAAATCCATTTGTACGAAGCACCGTTCTCTTCCGTAAGCAGCGAAGTATTTATACTGTTAGGGATCTCAGCGGTTGCCGCTTTAATCGACTATCGTCTATCCCTGCGAGCAAACGCTGTGACGACACCTAAAAAGGTTGCCATCGAAGGTGTTTAGAGGTCTGCTATAAGTTCACTAGAGATATAAAGAGCCCCTTAAGGGGCTCGTAATAGACTTAGTCGGCGAGTAGATATTTGGCATGAAAACGCAGGTGATCATCAATGAAACTGGCGACAAAGTAGAAACCATGATCATAGCCTTCGTGATAGTTGAACTCGATGTCTACCCCAGCAGCTTTAGCAGCGTCGAGGAATATCTGAGAGTGTAACTCTTCAGCTTCAAAGCTGTCATCCGTGCCCACATCAGCCAAAATAGGCTTATCAAACCCACGCTGGGTAATCAGCGCCGTGGCATCATATTCACTCCACGTTGAGCGGTCTTCACCGAGGTAATGGGAAAAGGCTTTTTGCCCCCAAAGGCCATTAGAAGGGTTGGCAATTGGCGCTAAAGCTGACACTGCACAGTAACTATCCGGATTTTTTATAGCGATGGTAAGCGACCCATGTCCGCCCATGCTGTGACCAGAAATAGACTTCCTACTGGTTACTGGGAACTCAGCTTCGATAATCTTTGGTAATTCAGAAACCACGTAATCGTACATCTGATAATGCGTGTTCCAAGGTTCCTGAGTGGCGTTTAGATAGAATCCCGCGCCCTTACCAAAGTCATAGGCTTCATCCGGATCATCGGGAACATCGTCACCACGCGGACTGGTGTCCGGCGCCACAATAGCAATGCCAAGTTCTGCCGCTAGCTTCAAGGCGCCTGCCTTTTGCATAAAGTTTTCGTCAGTACACGTGAGACCAGAAAGCCAATATAGCACCGGTACGGGAGTATCTTCACTGGCGCTTGGGGGCAGGAAGATCGCAAACTGCATAGTACAGTTGAGGGTGCTGGATTGGTGGCTGTATTGAGCGTGATAACCCTCGAATACCTTGGTCTGTGAGAGCTGCTTAATGTCCGTCATAAATTCTTCCTAGTGGAGCCAATTACTTACTTAGCAGTGTGATTAAAGTGAATCACGCTGCGAATACTCTTACCTTCATGCATTAATTCGAATGCCTCGTTAATGCCTTCGAGCGGGAGTGTATGAGTAATGAAGTCATCTAGGGCGAAATCGCCCGCCAAGTACTGCTCTACGATACCAGGAAGTTCACTGCGGCCTTTGACGCCTCCAAAGGCGGTGCCGCGCCAGACTCGCCCCGTTACGAGTTGGAATGGGCGAGTGGAAATCTCTTGGCCCGCTCCCGCAACGCCAATGATGATGGATTCGCCCCAACCCTTGTGACAACACTCAAGCGCCGAACGCATAATATCTACGTTACCGATACACTCGAAGGAGTAGTCAACGCCGCCGTCGGTCAGCTCAACAATCACCTCTTGAATGGGGCGGTCATAGTTTTTCGGATTGATGCAATCGGTAGCGCCAAGCTTCTTCGCAAGCTCAAACTTAGACTCATTGATATCAACGCCAATAATACGTTTAGCGCCGGCCATTCTGGCGCCAATGATTGCGGATAGACCAATACCACCCAAGCCAAAGATCGCTACGGTATCTCCTGCTTCAACTTTTGCGGTATTTAGCACAGCGCCCATCCCCGTGGTAACGCCACAACCTAGCAGGCAAACTTCCTCTAGTGGCGCCTCAGGGTTAACCACAGCGAGGGAGATTTCTGGCAGTACGGTGTACTCAGAAAAGGTTGAACAACCCATGTAGTGATAGATGGGCTCACCGTCTTTGTAGAAGCGCGTCGTGCCATCGGGCATTAAACCCTTACCTTGAGTTTCGCGAACCGCCTGGCAAAGATTAGTTTTACCGGAGGTACAGAATTTACAGACGCCGCATTCCGCGGTGTAGAGTGGAATAACGTGGTCGCCAACCGCTACGCTGCTAACACCTTCACCAATCTCTACCACGATTCCGCCACCTTCATGGCCCATGATGGCAGGAAACACGCCCTCGGGATCTTCGCCGGATAATGTGAATGCATCAGTATGACACACCCCAGAGGCAACGATCTGAACCATGACTTCACCAGCGCGTGGGCGCATAACGTCAACTTCTTCAATGGTTAATGGTTCTCCGGCTGCCCATGCTACCGCAGCTTTTGATTTAATAAATTGATCTGGCATTGCTTGTCCCCTGGATAGTGAGTAGGCGCTGAACTAGGTTGAAAGTCCCTGCAGTTCGGCAGCTGGGCAATTACTGAAATAGTGTAGTTGCCTCGTCTCTTTTAGTTGTAAATCCTACGTTTTCTTACTGTAATTGGTTTTGCCCTTGAAAGTAACATTCTCGGCCTGTGGATCATACTCAGTGACATTCGATTTTGCTGAATAAAGCAACACACAGTTAGCCTGTTTTTCTGCTAATTGTTGAGCGCCAACGAGCCGAGTATAGTCCTCCGTTTGGGGTTGCACCTATCTGTCAGTCCTATTAATGTAGAGTCACGATAATAATTACATAGGAAACCAAGATGGTCACAACTACTAAGTTATTTAATCGCCTGATCATGGCAACTGCCGTGGCGACCGCCGTTGCGGGGTGTTCGCAACCCCAGGACGAGACGCCTCCTAAGACTGCTGAGGATGCTCAGGCGTACGTGCTTGAGGCCGAGCAACGAATTGAGAATTTGTATGAGTACACGGCTAAGGCTTCTTGGGTTGCTCAGACTTATATTAACGAAGACACCCAGTACCTCGAATCCTTAGCCAATGAGCAATTCAAAGTATTGGGAATTGAGTTAGCTAATGGTGCTGCGCAATTTAATGGTATGGACCTTCCTGAAGATACGCAGCGGAAACTCAATTTGCTGCGACTTGGTCTAACACTCCCAGCTCCGGTTGCTCAACCAGAACTAGCAGCTGAGCTTGCCAGCATTGAAAGTCGCTTGGGAGGGATGTATGGCGCTGGATACGATGCCGAGGGCGCTCAGCACGATTTGATAGCCCTCTCAAATACCTTGGCCGAATCATCAGATCCGGATGAAATGCTTCAGGCATGGATTGATTGGCGGAAGGTTTCGCCGCAAATGAAAGCGGACTACACGCGTCTTGTTGAGATTGCTAATCTCGGGGCACAAGATCTTGGTTTTACCGATGTGGGTGCAATGTGGCGTTCTAAGTATGATATGCCAGCGGATGATTTTGCCGCGGAGATGGACCGTGTTTGGGAACAAGTTAAGCCGCTCTATGAAGCACTTCACTGTCATGTTCGCGAAAGCTTGAACGAGCAATATGGTAACGATGTTGTTGCCGATAACGGCGCAATTCCAGCTCATTTACTCGGCAATATGTGGGCTCAACAGTGGGGCAATATCTACGATAGTGTCGCGCCAGAAGGTGGTTCGAGTGTTGACGTAACAGCGCGTCTAGTGGCCGAAAATTATAGTGAAGTACAAATGGTTGAACAGGCAGAAAGCTTCTTTACTTCATTGGGAATCGAAGAGCTGCCAGATACCTTTTGGACGAATTCACAATTTGTTAAACCGGTAGGCCGTAACTCAGTTTGTCATGCCAGTGCCTGGGATGTCACCACTGAGGACTATCGCATTAAAATGTGTATTCAGGTGAATGCAGAGGACTTCCAAACCATTCATCATGAGCTGGGACACAACTACTATCAGCGCGCCTATAATTTAACGCAGCCAATGCTGTATCGCGGCAGCGCCAACGATGGCTTCCATGAGGCGCTGGGTGATACCGTGGCACTGTCTATTACGCCCAGTTATCTGAAGGCCATCGGCTTGATTGAAGAGGAGCCTGATGCCTCAGGTGATCTCCCTTATCTGATGCGTATGGCGTTAGACAAAGTAGCATTTTTGCCCTTTGGTCTGATGGTAGATAAGTGGCGTTGGCAGGTATTCAGCGGAGAGTTAACACCAGAGACCTATAATGAGGGCTGGTGGCAGCTTCGTGAACAGTATCAGGGTGTAAGATCACCGGTTGAACGTTCCGACACTGACTTTGATCCGGGCGCGAAATATCATATTCCGGGTAATACACCTTACTCGCGCTATTTCTTGGCGCATATCCTCCAGTTCCAATTACACCGTGAACTTTGTGAGGCTTCAGGATTTGAAGGTCCGTTACATCGCTGTTCAATTTATGACAACAAAGAAGCCGGCGATAAGCTCATGCAAATGATGGAAATGGGTCAGAGTAGGCCATGGCAGGAGGCACTTGCTACGATTGATGAATCTGGGCAAATGGACGCTACCGCTGTCATCGAATATTTCCAGCCACTCAAGAATTGGCTAGATGAACAGAATGCTGGTCGAAGCTGTGGCTGGTAAGAGCACAGGGCGCTAGTAAAGAGACGATAAGCCGCGACGGATGTTGCGGCTTTTTTACGAATGGCCTTAACTCACACACAACGATGCAGTTTCTAGAGGGAGCGGAAATGGAACGAACACGATGGTATACACCTAAAGCTGGCGACACGGCTCGGCTCACTTTAGTTCATGATCAACTTGGCGAGCTAGCCGACAACGAAGTACGAGTTGAGGTTAAAGCAGTCGGTCTTAACTTTGCCGATATTTTTGCTCTGACGGGGCTTTATAGTGCAACGCCTTCTGGAGGTTTTACTCCCGGGTTGGAGTTTAGTGGTGTAGTGGCTGAGTCGAAGACGAGTGATTATTCCGTGGGGGATAAAGTCATGGGCGTGACGCGTTTTGGAGGCTACACCTCAGTGATCGATACGCCAGCGGCCTATCTTTCGCCTTTGCCAGCTGGCTTTAGTTTTCAACAGGGGGCCGCTTATCCTGTACAGACCCTTACCGCGTACTATGCGCTCAAGGAGCTGGGTGCCCTCAAGCCTTCCCACTCGGTCTTAGTCAATAGCGCGGCGGGTGGCGTGGGGCTTCAGGCTATGCAGTTGATTAAAGCGATGGGTGCCACGGCTATCGGGACGGTTCGAAGCGAGGCGAAGCAAGCATTTCTGGCAACACGGGGAGATGAGCAGGTCTTAGTCCGTGAAGATGACTTTGCGGCGCAACTTATGCGCGAAGGTATCCATATTGACCTAGTGTTAGATGGGGTTGGTGGCGCTGTCCAAAAGGCATGCTTTGATGCCCTGAATCCAATGGGGCGTTTGATTGTGTTTGGTGCCGCGGAATTTACTCCGGGAAAACGTCGGCCAAATTACCTGAAGGCAGCAATTAAGTATATCAGGCGGCCTAAATACGATGTCATGGATATGATCAGTGATAACAAATCGGTCATGGCCTTTAACCTTATTTGGCTCTATGAAAATGTCGCCTACCTCTCGGGTTTGATGGAAGCGATGCAAGCTTATACTACGGAGCCTCCCCATGTGGGCCATGAGTTCCCATTCAATGAAGCACCGGCGGCCATCGAACTATTGAGGTGTGGCAATACTATGGGCAAGGTCGTGCTAACCCTTTGAGATTGAATTTGTTGTTTTATAACGAATAGGTGGTCATCAGCTACCCAATACAGGCCGCATAAGAGGCGACGCTTAAATTCACATTGTGGTACTTTAAGATCTATAACATTAACTTTGAAGGTGCAGACATTGAAACGTTCATCAAAGAAACTTGCTATTGCCATCTCGACTATTTTATCTGGGGCTGTCCTGACGGCCTGTGACACACGTAGTACCACTGAGCAACCTGCCGAATCTACTGCAGAGCAGGTGGAGATTACGGAGACTCAGCGTCTTCACAGTTATTTCGCAACCGAGTTTGAGAACGAGCTTGCGCGTTCACCGTTAAGTCAAACCTATCTTGGGCAGACCGAAGACAAGGTGGCCTACGGGCAGTGGGATGATGTGTCCGATGAAGCGGTGGCTCAGCAATTGCTCCGTGCCGAGCAGACACTGGAAGTGTTAACGACCGAGTTCAATCGTGAGCAATTAGAGCCAGCCGCCAAAGTGAGTTATGACTTCGCGATTGCTATTGCGAATAACGCAATTCGCCAAGCTGAATTCAATGACCATCGTTATGTCTTCACCCAATTCTTTGGGCCGCATACCGATATGTCTACCGTTTTAATTGGCTACCATTCTATTAGCTCAGTTGCAGATGCCGAGGCGTATATCTCGCGTTTAGACAGCTTTGACGAAACTTTGAATCTTCATACCCAGCGAGCTGATGATCTTGCAGCGATTGGTGTCCAACCACCGAGCTTTGCCTATCCAATCATCATCGAAACGGCACAGGGGCTTATTAGCGGGGCGCCTTTTGCCGACGGTGATGATTCTGCGCTATGGGCTGACTTTAAAGGGAAGCTCGCGGAACTTGAAATTAGTGAGGCAGAGCAGGAGCGTTTATTGGCAGAAGCCGAGGATGCGTTGGTATTCGATGTGCTGCCCGCATACCAGCATCTCATTGCCACAATGAACGAGCACGCCCTAAATTCCACCGATGACGACGGCGTTTGGAAACTACCTCGGGGCGAAGCGTTCTATCAAGCACAACTTGAGGAATACACTACTCGCACAGATCTTGATGCTAATGCCATTCATGAACTTGGCTTGGCAGAAGTAGACCGAATTCACGCAGAAATGCGCGACATCATGAATTCAGTGGGCTTCGAAGGTTCACTACAGGAGTTTTTCACTCACCTGAGAACCAGCCCAGAATTTTACTATGAAGATGATGAGTCCGGTCGTCAGGCCTATCTCGCTGAGGCAACCCGAGTTCAAACGGAGATGTTAAACAAAGCGCCCGAGTACTTTAATACGCTGCCACAGGCGGATCTAGAAATTCGCCCCGTTGAGCCTTATCGCATCAAAACGGCAACGGGGGCCTTCTATGAACCTGGATCATTAGACGGGACGCGCCCGGGCGCGTACTACGTCAATATGTCCGATATGAGCGAATTGCCCGCCTATCAGTTAGAAACCCTAGCGTACCACGAAGGTTCTCCAGGCCATCATTTCCAAAGCTCAATTTCTCAGGAGCTAACGGATGCGCCGATGTTTCAACGCTTAGCTTGGTACTCGGCGTATGGCGAAGGCTGGGCGCTTTATTCGGAAATGCTAGGTAAAGACATGGGCTTCTTTACGGACCCTTACCAAGATTTTGGTCGGCTCTCCTATGAAGTATTCCGCGCAGCTCGTTTGGTGGTAGATAGTGGAATTCATGCTAAGCGCTGGACAGAACAGGAAGCGAGAGACTATATGTTAATGGCGACGCCAATGACGCAGGGTGACATCGAGTCGGAGATTCGTCGTTATATTGTTTGGCCTGGGCAAGCGGTATCCTACAAGGTGGGCATGCTAACTATCTGGGAGCTACGCAGTAAGGCTCAAAATTCTCTGGGAGAGCGTTTTGATTGGGGGGAGTTTCACGACGTTATCCTCACAAATGGATCGGTTCCGCTATCGCTATTAACGCAACTCGTTGATGAGTATATCGCCCGTAAATTAAGCTCAGAATAGAATTGTTCTAATTTCGGATTTTAGGCCGCCACTCATTATGAGTTGTGGCCTTAACCGTTTTTGGACCTCAAGGAGTATTGTAATGCTTGAATATTTAGCTCTGGTAATCCTCGTGGTAGCCGCTTTGATCTTATTCTACGGAATCATCGCTATCCACGATATTCCCTATGAGATTTCAAAGTATCGAAATCACCCGCATCAAGATGCCATTCACTATGCCGGTTGGGTTAGTCTTTTTACGCTGCATGTACTTTGGCCATTTCTTTGGATTTGGGCAACACTATATCGTGAGGACCGAGGGTGGGGTATGGCGGCTAAAAAAGATACGGACGCCACGCAATCGCGAAGCGATGAACGCATTGCGCGTTTGGAAGCACAGCTAGAAAATCAGCAGGCGTCTATTAATAAACTCATCACCCTCGCAGAGAGAAATCAGGGCGCGGGCGATGATTCAGCTAACAGTCAGTCTGAGCAAGGAGCCGAGTAATGGATTTATTACTTATTTTAACCTACGCGGCATTCTGTTCTGCGATCTTCAAAATCTTCAAGATTCCGCTGACTAAATGGACCGTTCCTACTGCGGTACTCGGGGGGATCGTATTGATTGGTAGCTTGATTGTATTAATGAACTACAACCATCCCTTCAGTGAAAACAGCCGTACGTACTTTGTCACCAATCCAGTCATTCCGGTTGTAAAGGGAAGAGTTATTGACGTTCCCGTTGAGCCAAATGTAACGGTCGAGCAGGGAGATGTGCTCTTTAAAATTGATCCTCAACCTTATGAATTCAGAATTGCTTCGCTGGAAGCGCGATTAATTAAAGCTCGCGATGACCTCGAACGAGCAGAAACACTGGTTCGAAGCGGTTCGGCGTCGGCACGATCGGTGGATGCAGCGCGCGCAAGTGTTGATGATTTAACGGCTCAGCATGCTGCTGCAAAATACGACTTAGAGCACACCGTAGTGAGAGCGCCTTCTCGTGGCCACGTTACTCAACTAGCGCTTCGTCCAGGAATGATGGCCGTAAATTTACCGCTGTCACCAGCGATGACATTTGTTAATGAGGAGTCTCATTATCTTGTAGGCTGGTATCGACAGAATAGCGCCCTACGGATTAGTGAGGGTTATGAGGCTGAGGTTGCTTTCGATAGTGTTCCAGGTACGGTTTTCACCGGTGAAGTTGTACAAGTTCTAGGCGCGATGGCTGAAGGCCAAATTTCGCCCTCAAGCAGCTTGATCAGTTCCCGAACTTCCAATGTACCTGGGCGAATCGCGGTCATTATTGAGATAACAGATGAGCGTTATGAACAATATCGAGGTCAGTTGCCCGGCGGCGCCTATGCTCAAACGGCTATTTATAGCCCGCATTTCACCCACGTTGCCATTATGCGAAAGATTCTTCTGAGAATGGCATCTTGGATGAACTATCTCTTCCCGTTTCATTAAATCTCAGGAAATAGGTTGCGACTCGAGTTTGGTTTGATAAGTAAGCGTTTTCTGTTTACCTATCAAACCCAAGCTGGTGAAGAAGCTTGTATTCGATTGAGCTTCAATCTTCGTCGACAATGTTGGGTTTTTGCGAAGCAAAATAATAGCTAGCGGCAACGCATAGTAGATAGGGGGCGGCCAATTCAAGCGACTCTTCTAGATACATAAGTTTACCCTCCAAATTGGCGTCAACGGAGATATTAAAACTCGCTAGCTTGCGGCCGATACCATCAATACTTTTTGCGATAACCAAAAATCCCCCGGCTAAGCCGATTGCCAACTCAAATGGTTTAAACCGCCATACCTCTCTAAGAAACGTGCGGGAGTAGCGCCAAAGGATTTGGCCTAGCGCAGCGAGGATTATGCATAGTATCGTCACACCAATAATTTTGGCGAATAGTCCTACATCAGGGCTAACTATAAACTTACTTTTGAGAATCCCTACCGCTGTGAAACGTTTATCTAAATCGAATTCTCGGGCAGAGAAGGCGGCGAGCATCGCAACAAAGTACCAATGTTGACGCGCGAAGTTAAGGCCGCCCTGGCGCAGAATTATTGCGATACATACTAGGTATCCTAGTGCGGAGAGCACCTCTACAATGCCGCCTTCGTGGATCAGTAGTATTAACTGCTGCCCCTGGAGGCGCGTTGCAGCGAAGAAGCAAACAGAGATTGCTATTAAAATTAGGGCGATGGACAAGTAGTAGGGACGACTGTTTACTAAACGCGACATAAAATGATCTCAAGTAACAAAAAAGGGTATAGACAATAAAGCGCTAACGGCTACGAACCCATCCAAGCCCTTTAACTGTATAGATACGATGTTATGGGCTTGTGATTATTTTTTAATAGCGCCCAACACAAGCAGAATAATAACGGCTCCTACGGTTGCAGAAACAATGGCGCCAATTAATCCGCCGCCAATACTAATACCTACTGCCTGAAAGATAACGCCGCCCACGACCGAGCCGATAATACCTACCACGATGTTACCACTCAGTCCCATTCCACCGCCCTTTAACAGAGCGCCGGCCAACCAACCAGCTACACCACCAATCACCAACATGATTAGGATCGCTTCAAGTTCCATAGTATATCTCCTCGCTAGATTACTTAACAAGGCTAGGTCAAATTATTCAAAAAGCGAAACTGCAACTATCCTAGTTGGCTAATCGAGCCCCGAGTTAACGCTTCACACTATGACAGACTCCGATCTGCGAAGTGACAGTTTCTAACACGCTTAGATGAGTGGCATTTGCGGTGAAAAATCTTCCGCTTGGGTTATCTCAGGCTCTTCAAAAACGATGGGCTCACCGAAGAGATCAAACTGAGTTTTTTGTCGCTGCATTTCGAGCGCTTCCTGCTCACGCTTTAATCTTAAGGCTATGTGAAGTCGGCGTTCCCGAAGGGCACATTGCTGAACCACTAAGTGTTTCTGAAAATCAGTGAAATCATTCCAATTAAAGCGCTCTTGACGGCTGCGATAACAACCTTTACAGAATCCTCTACTGTTAACTTCACAGATATTGCGGCAGGGGTTAGGAATTTGGAATAGCTGACCCTGGTCAATCATGAAATAAGCTCCAACGCCAATTAGTCATCATCGACTGACTCACTCACTGAATCGGCTGCCGATTGGGTGGCATTTGACGTAGCCTCCCAAGCGTCGCTCAACGCCTCACCGCTCTTTTCAGCCGCAGTATTTAGTGCTTCACCGGTCGAGTCTCCCGCGTGCTCAATGTCATCGGAAGTTGAAGCGCATCCCGTTGCTAAAATCACTGGGAGAATTAGGGTTAATAATGAAGTTGAACGAGATGCCGGCATAGCAGTGACCTTTTGCGTAGCGTTAAGTTTAACCTGCAAAGTAGAATAAACCAAATTGGGCCGTTTGCCACTTAACATGGTCTCAATCCCTATTTTTCAGGTCCATTCAATGTTTATGCTGCGTAATCAATGAGTATTATTGATGAAGCTTTAGAGTAAATAGCGTCACTGTATTGGAGACTATCGTTCTTTTTTGGATGTTTTTTTATTAAGAAAGTATGGCGCTGTAATGAATGGAGGACTGAAGTCCGCCGCAATGACGCACGATACCTTGTCAATCTCCCAAGAGCTGTCGAATGAATTCAGCTTTCGTTTCGTTACTGAGATTACGGCTGGTAAAGTATTCTACGTGTGAGTCTTCACTGGCGTCACAATTTAGATTGATCCCCCACAGTGGCTCAATCTGATTGGGTACCATGGAATATCGGACGTCGATAACTCTGAGTTCCGGCTGGCTTTGCACGGCGGTAAAGGATTGTGAAAACCAATTAAAGCGAGCTATATCACGGCGCTGTTGGCTAGCTTCAGAAAGGCACTCGGGAATTTGTTCCGCCGTCAGACGTTGAATACTTTCGCCGGGATACCAACGCTGATTGAATCCTAAGTGTGCAGAATCAATATAAAACTGACCGTCGAATTCGTAGACGGTCTTCCACAGCCACAGGTTGCCAATAGTTGGCTTGGCGCTCAATTGAACGGGGACATGACCCCGTAGCGCAGCTTCGTGATGCGCTAATTCTTCAGCTCGCTCCCGCTGAACAACTCCCAGCACTAGGTACACCAACGCCCACGCAATCGCGATCCGTGCCCACTTCGGATTCCTGCTAATGGCAGCGCCCAGGGTTAAACCCACCAGTGGAAGGGTAAACAGCGGGTCAATAATACCAATGGTATTCCAGGATATCCGCTCATTACTAAAGGGCCACAGCAACTGTGTTCCGTAGGTGGTACAGGCATCTAATAAGCCATGGGTAGCAAAGCCTAAGGTCGCAAATAAAAGTGTTTGGCGGAAGGTCATATCACTCCTTCGCCCGAATAAGGGGTGTAATAGTAGCGCCATGATCAACCCACCCACCGGGATGAAAATTAGTGAATGACTAAACTGACGATGATATTCCAGAAAGAGCAGTGGATCGGAGTTGGAGCGGATTAGTACATCTAAATCAGGGGCCATACCAGCAAGTGCGCCAATCAAACCGGCAGCGATAATTTGTTTTGGCTTCGCTGCGGATTGGGGGACGATTGCGCCGACGACAGCTTGACTAACGGGATCCATTGAACACTCTCTATAGGGTTTATTTAGATCAGTCTAAAGCGAAAGGGCGTTTGCGGTCACTTCGGTTATCATCAATAACTGGTGTTCTAGTTGAGAAGGCAAAGGCTTTGGTGAATCATCATGGGACGTTATATTCTTGGCGATTAAAAGGTAGGATGAGTGCGATGTTATCGAATCGATATTCGAGCACAATAAAAGGTAGGCGAGTGTGAGAGGCTGTCATGCAGGTTAAATTGCTGAACTCGGTGGATGAGATAGATTCAAATGAACTGAACGCGCTCCCCGCTAATGATTATCCCTTTCTTCGCGCTGAGTTTCTTCAGGCGCTTGAACACTCTGGTTCAGTAGGTGGAAATTCTGGTTGGCAAGTGTGCCACTTTGCACTGCTTGCTGAAGACGGCGAACTGCTCGCCTTTATGCCCTGTTACCTAAAATGGCACAGTTACGGCGAATATGTATTTGATCACGCATGGGCTGACGCCTACGAACGATCTGGGTTGGCCTACTATCCTAAGTTACTGACCGCAGTACCCTTTACACCCTCTACCGGCCCAAGACTTCGCCTTGCTACGACGGTTAGCGAGCAAGACGCCCTGCAACATTTCACACAAACGATGGAGCAACTCGCCTTTCAAATTAGTGATGAATCCGTGCGGCCCAGCTCTTGGCACTATTTATTTGCTCAGAATCGCCCTGCTAGTGAGTTAGCACTGCTGCACCGTAGTTCAATACAGTTTCATTGGTTTAATCGAAGCTATGACAACTTTGATTCCTTTTTGGGACAATTGAAGTCACGCAACCGAAAGGCGATTCGAAAGGCTCGACAACGTGTTAGTGATCAAGGTGTCAGCTGTCGAATGGTTAAGGGCACGGATTTGAGCGCAGCCGATTGGGACCAATTTACTCGCTTTTACCAATCCACCTATCGCAAACGAAGCGGACATAATGGCTATCTCAATGGTGCATTTTTTCGCAGCGTCGGTGAGTCGCTAGCGCCGCAAATCCATATGGCACAGGCGTTCCGCGATGGCGAATGGATTGCCGCAGCGTGGTTTATGCAGGATAGTACGACGCTCTATGGACGTTATTGGGGCTGCTCTGAAGACGTGGACGAACTGCATTTTGAGCTCTGTTACTATCAAGCCATAGAATTTGCCATCGCCAACGGGCTTCAGCGGATTGACGCGGGAGCACAGGGGGTTCATAAACTAAAGCGAGGCTTTGAACCCGTCCTTACAGATTCGTACCACGCTATTTATCAGCCTGAATTCAAGGCTGCGATTGCCGATTTTCTGCAGCGTGAAGCGTTGGATATAAACAGTGAGTTTCAAGCCTGCTCCGAATATCTGCCCTATCGGACAGAGAGCTAGTTGCGTTACGCGATTAGAAACTACTGGGTGACATCCGCCTGATGTCAGTCAAACGCGAGTTACCAAACTGTGCTGACAGGACTTCGTTGACAGGAGTTCGCTCACAGGACTTCGCTGACAGAACAGCACTCACGAGACAGCCCCTCGACCCTGAGTTACACTTATTACTCTATTAAGCTTGAATGGAATCGCTAGTGCGCCCAGATAATTCACTTCGCCAACAACTTAGCCGCCGGATGATGTTAGACCTAAGGTTATTTGGGGAAACTCAGGAGACAACCGCTCCCCTGACTCAGCTGCCAACACAGTGGCGTGAATTCCTCCAGCTGAACCCGCTGGCGGGCGTGGTGCTGTTTGCCGAGAACATTTCCACGATTGAGCAGTGTGTAGCCTTAACCGCCTCACTCCGAGAAGCTAGCAGCAATCCAAGGATGTTGATTGGCATCGATCAAGAGGGCGGTAGGGTAATGCGAACGCCTCGTGGCATGTGTACTGATTTTGCTGGGCCAATGGCCATGGGGGCAGCCGCGGCAGGCGGTATGTCGCGCAGCCATGTGGTGGCCGCGGCGATGGGGCTTGAGCTTCAGGCATTGGGTATTAATTTAAATTTCGCCCCCACCGTGGATGTGAATAGTAATCCGGCCAATCCGGTCATCAATGTCCGAGCATTCGGAGAGTCCGTTGAACTGGTATGCAGTGAGGGCGGAGCCTTTACCGCGGGCCTGCAAGCCAGTGGCGTTGGGGCGGTACTGAAACACTTCCCCGGTCACGGCGATACGCATTCCGATAGCCACGTTGGCCTTCCTCGCGTGGATCGAAATGAGGATGAGGCCTTCGCCATAGACCTAGCTCCCTATCGTCACTTCATTGCTCGCCAAAACCCCGCTGCTATTATGACTGCGCACATCCAGTATCCCTCTCTAGACAACTCGCCGTTGGTTGATGTGAATGGGCAAGAGGCTATTCGCCCTGCCACGTTATCACGGCGAATCCTTAGCGAGTTGCTGCGCGATAGGCTGGAATTTAAAGGTTGTATCATCACCGACGCGCTGGATATGGGCGCCATTGCTGAGAACTTTGATCTGGTGCAGGCTGCGCTCGAAAGTTTGGCAGCGGGTGCGGACATTTTGCTCATGCCGTTCCGTATCGAAGGCCCCGCTGATTTTATCCGCTTTGAGCAGTTTCTTGATGAGCTGGTGGCTGGCGTAGCTGAATTTCCCAGTATTCAACGGGAAATGTCGGCATCAATTGCGCGCATTGAAGCGCTCGAAGCGCGTTATCCGCCAATCGCTCTAAACCCGGCCGTGATTCGCAGCCCTAGCCATCTTGCACTTGAAACGGAGTTAGCCCAGTTGTCAATTTGTTCGATAGGTGAGGACAGCTTGAATCGAAGCCAGTCCGTGGTTGTGTCAGGTAGTTCAGTTGCGTTAGCCATATCTATAGCTAGCGAGCTTAAATTGCTGGGCTTTGACTGTCTTAATGTTCGACCCTACGAACTTAAAGAGTATCTAAATTGCCAGCTAGTTTGGGTTGAATTGTCACCCAATGATAGTGCGGTAGACTGGGGTGGAACGGACTTTAGTGAGACAGACGATAGTACTCAGAGCAATGATTTTGAGATTGTTGATGTGCTCTCAAGCAACCGTGTTGCGGGTGGACGCAATTGGTTTTTGGCGATGCGCTCACCCTATATTAACCCCCGTATTCTGCCGCAAGCTACTGTGCTCTTCAGCTATCACTATTCCACCGCAGTGCATCCGGAAACCAAGAGAGCACTCTCTCCGGTATACAAAAGCTTGGCGGAAATTATGAGCGGCGAACGCACAGCACGTGGATCTTTACCCGTTTCAGTAGGGTAATGCGTTATACTGCGCTCAATTCGCAAAGGATTCACTATGACAATTAACTGGTTTCCCGGCCACATGCATAAGGCCACGAAAGAGATTAAGCAGCGTCTACCCAGCGTAGATCTTATTATTGAAGTGCTGGATGCAAGAATCCCTTACAGTAGTGCTAATCCTGTCATTACAAAGTTACGAGGCGATAAGCCCTGTATCAAATTACTCAATAAGAGTGACCTTGCTGACCCTGAGGTTACCAAGCAGTGGATTGCCCACTTCGAGCAGGATAAGTCCGTTAGATCGATGGCCGTGACGAGCCATAAGCCGGATCAAATTCGAGCAATCTTGCATGATATTCGTAATCTCTTTGCTGACAACTTTGAGCGCGGCCGTCCTATTCATATCATGATTACCGGCATCCCTAACGTGGGTAAGTCCACCATTATTAATATTTTAGCTCAACGTATTATTGCTAAAACGGGCAACGAACCGGCGGTCACTAAAGGACAACAAAAGATTAATTTACCGGATGGTTTGTTCCTTTGGGACACACCGGGAATTCTTTGGGGGAAATTTCACAACCAAGCCGCTGCCTATCGCCTTGCTACCACAGGCGCGATAAAAGAAACCGCGGTTAGTAATGACGACATTGCCGCGTGGGCAGCCGAATATCTGTTACGCGCCTATCCCGAGGCCTTGGTTAAGCGCTACGAGCTAGCTGAAACACCGCGCGATGAAATCGATTTCCTTGAGCAGGCGGGTAAGCGACGCGGCTGTATTAGCCGAGGCAATCAGATTGATTTCGAAAAGATCGCGAAGATATTCCTAACCGAATACCGCGACGCAACGCTGGGATTGCTGAGTTTAGAAACCCCTCAGATGGCCGAAGCCGAAGAAGCTGAGGTTGAAGCAAAACTAGCGGCCGAAGCGGAAGCTAAGGACCAGAAAAAGAAGCAGCGTAAGCGACGCTAGTGTTTGAACAATAGGAAGGCAGAATTAATGAGTTTATTACGTGAAGCGATTGAACCAAGCTTCTTTGAGACTGATGCCCTAGGGCATATTAATAATACGGTAGTGCCGAAATGGTTTGAGAAAGCACGGTTGCCACTGTTTCGTATCTTCACCCCGGATTTAAACCCTGCTGAATGGCGTTTGATCGTGCTCAAAATTGAGGTTGAGTACACCGCTCAAATTCACTATCAGTATCCGGTCGAAATTCAGACTTGGGTGAGTAAAATCGGCAATTCCTCTTTCGTAGTAACTCAGCAGGTTCTTCAGCATGGGGAAATTTGTGCGCAAGGGAGTACTGTAATGGTTCATTTTGACTACCAGAATCAAGTCAGTGAGCCCATGAACGAAGAACAAAAAGCGGGCTTAGCCTCCTTTCAGCTAGCGAAATCCTGAACGCTGGATTGCCCTAGACTTAGTGCCCTAGCTAAAAGAAAAGCGGTTAGTGATGTATCACTAACCGCTTTCTTTATTTGAGGTGAATATCAAGAGTCACCCTGTTTCTATCACGATTTTAGTTGCCGCAGATAGGAGCGATTTTATTCAGCTCGGTTTCTGCACTGCCGAATGCAAAGGCGTTACTGTCACTCACATAGTAATAGATAACCCCATTCGGGAACATCACAACCCCAATGCCGCCGTAGCCTGACATATAGCTGACCCAAGAACCGGCACTACATAGTGGACTAGCGCGCTGACCCATATCGTAGGTCCATACACTGTTGAGGTAGCGCGACTCACTGCCGTAGGTCTCAATGCCCAGGTCACCGCCATTTACCAACATGTCGTCCATAATTGCTGGGTCTAGCACCTGTTGGCCGTTGATGACACCGCCATCGTTGATAACTTGACCAAGCTTGATCATATCATCGGCGTGCCAAGTCATACCATGACTCCAGAATGGATCTGCTGGCGAACCCTGAGTGCGAACCGTGGTGTAGGTCGCTGGGCTCAAGTTCAATGGCTTATAAACTTCTTCCACCAGTTTCTCGAACAGATCACCACTTGCGTAGTAATTATCCATGGCCACACCGGCGATGTAGGTGTCCGAGGAGTGATACGAGAAGTGACTGTTTGGAGTTGCCTTGCGAATATAGCGCTCGCAGGCATGTTTGATCTTCTGATCGTGAGTAAACACTAGGAAGAAGTTATTGAGTACATTCGAGCTACCCTCATCACCTTCATAGGACGCTAGGCGGTAGTTGCCCGTCGCCATATCTAGCGCGTTTTCAACGGTCACGTCACTCCAAATTGAAGAGGTGCCATTAATACCGTCTTGGCACTCGGCAACCTGTTCGGCAATGTTCATGTAGCGTGCGCTATCGCCAAACTGTTGAGAAAGTAATGCATGAGAAAAGGCCGCTGTCGCAGTTTTTGCAGTGGAGTATGAGGGTAGACCCATCACTTCACAGAAGGGATAATCACCATAGCGCGTGGAGCAGCTGGCAGCGTAGTGGACGCCATCCACAAGTACCCCGTGAGTGGTGGGAGATGAAGCCTGTTCAGAGCCAATGTTGGCACTGATCACACCACTGTAAACGTCGTCTAGATCCGAGATTGGACGAGTTGGTATCCGGCTGGCAACTTCAGATTCGTAATTACTAATCAATGTTGCCGCTCCGGTGACGCTCTGGGCTTGATAATCCGCTGCGGCGAGCCCCCAAAGGTCATACTGGAAGTAGAGACAAGTCTCGGCACCAACCTGAATAGCGACGTTGGTAATGGAACCATCATCCTTAAAGGCAAAACTCATGATGCCATTATGGGTACAGTTGGCTTGAACCTCCTGTAACGAGAATGGGATAGCAACACGGCTGAAGCCGTTGTCGTTGTTTTCGTCCCAAACACGTCCAGGCTCTAAGATAAGGTTCCAATCTCCGTGACCCGTAACGATCAGCCCACGATCTTTAGGAATGATGTGGGAACCCGATTGTACGAACTCAAAATCGAAACCGGGGAAGCTGCTAGGATCTCTATAGAGTCCGGCTTGTGCCTTACCAGAGGTTCGCTCGTCAAAGTTCAGTGCGACTTTCTGTCCGCCATTAATAACCAGGCGACCTTCGAAGTTATTACTTGGTTCTCGGGCGTTGGATTGGTCGGCATTGGCCTCTGTTACACCGTGTGAATAGGCCGAGTAATCATTGAGAGCAAGATTTGACCCCTGAAGCTCGGAGAGCGTTAAGGCTGATCGAGCGACATCACCGCTGCCACTAAACTGGTGCAGGTCTCCACTAGGAGGGGGCGGCGTAGTGGTGTCTGATCCAAAGCCCGAGAGTGCCAGTGTTTGCTCGCCATCATTGGTTGCTATGGATAGAGTTTGGTTTACCGAGCCAGCGCCTACCGGCGTAAAGCTCATACTTAGGTTACAGCTTGAATCCGCGCCAACGGAAGTATTGGAACAGGTATCGTCGGTGATAGAAAATGGCGCTGTGTAGCCAGTGACGGCTCCTACTGCTAAATCCGCGTTGCCAGTATTGCTCAGCGTGAAGGTTCTAGCAGCGCTGTCGCCTACTTGGACTGAACCAAAGGCTCCATTGCCGTCCAGCGCAGCGTTAGGAGAGGGCGCGCCGCCACCGGAAATGCTAATGTTATCGGCGTAACAATAATCTGCTGCTGAGCCAACTTGCACATAACGGACGAAGGTACTGCCGCCCGATGTCTGAGTGGTCGCTGAGTAGAAGTCATCTCGATCTTGAGCCGGTGAAAGCGATAGAATTGGCGCTCCCCAATTCACGCCATCGGTTGAGACGTACACGTCGCAGCCGTTTCCGTTTTCTAGTGAACCGGCAGCCATTGATAAGCTAACATCGCCATCTGCGGGGAACTCGCGAATCGCCACAGCGCCGCCTTTGAGGCGCATTGAGTAGTTGTCGATGCTTTTAAAACTGTTGATAGCAACGGTACCGGCAAGCTGCCAGCCATCTAGGTTGCCGTCCTCAAAATCTTCGGTGATTTGCGCTTGCACCACAGCGCTGACACTTAAGCTCAGTGAGAGTGAAAGTGGTAGTGATAGTGTCTTAAAGTCCATGGGACCCCCTTGAAAACAATGATAGTTAATCCAATGGTTCTAACTACAAGAGACCGCGCAGTCCTACCTTCACTGATTACTTCAATGCAGTCGCCTTCGAACACTTCCTTTTATTTATTGGTTGTTTTATATACAGCCATGTCATGTTATCGGTATCGGGGTATGGGCGAATAGAGCCAGTTGGACGACGGATATGGAGCCAAATAGACCAAAAGCCCTGTAATGCATGGAGCCAGCGAGAGCGAAACGTGATCTCAGTCACGGATACCCGAGGGAAGCCGCCGTACACGGTGATCATGGACATTGGCCTCGGCACTAAATATAGATGTCGCCTAGGTGATAGTTTGTGTTTAAGCAGAAGCTTAAGCTGCTAGGATAACTATAATTAACCACGAAAAGTGGGAGGTAAAATGCATATAGAACCTTATTCAAAGGGCTGCGGAGCGGTGGTCTCAAATATAGATTTGGCCCATGTTTCGGCAGACGAAGCGCAAGAGCTTAAGAAGCTGCTTGCCGAATACGGGGTACTTTTTTTTCGCGCGCAACAACTATCGGAGAGCGCCCATATTGATCTAGCCAATGCATTGGGTGAGATTGTTCATAATAAATTTTTTAAGCCCGTCCCTAAATTTCCGAGTATTGCCGAGGTTCGTAAAGAGGCGAAACAGGAAATGAACATTGGCGGTGGCTGGCATACCGATCATTCCTACGATGTTGAACCCGCATTGGGGTCTATTTTGGTAGCTCGTGAGTTACCTTCGAATGGCGGTAATACTCGCTTTGCGCACCTGGGCCGAGCCTGCGCCGGCTTATCGGTGGGGTTTCGTAAAATGCTATCGCAGCTTACAGCGGTGCACTCGAATGAACACATCTATGGACCGAATGGTTTCTATAGTCAAACTGATCTGGCCGAGGTACTGAGTGGTTCATCGGAAGTGGGTTCAGCAACGCATCCAGTGATTATCCGTCACCCCGTTTCGGGAGCTGAAGTGCTTTACGTAAACCCAGGGCACGTTTTAGGTATTGAGGGCTGGAACAAAGCGGAAGCCTCTGCCTTATTGGAATATTTATATCAATTTGTAGATCAAGCTGATTACACCTGTTCATTTAACTGGGAACCCGGTTCTATTGCTATCTGGGATAATCGTATGACTTGGCATTTTGCTGATAACGACTATCAGGGTGAACGCAGACTGATGCATCGAATTACCTTAGCGGGAGAACCATTGGAGGCCATGGAGCTATGACTGAGACTGAACGTAAGTTGCGAATCGAGCTTGCAGCCTGCTATCGAATTTTCGCCCATCTTGGTTGGGATGAGCTGATTTATAACCATATAACGGTAAAGATTCCCGATACTCCCAATCACTTTCTAATCAACCCCTATGGCTTACATTACAGTGAAATAACGGCATCCTCGCTGTTGAAGGTAGGTATTACAGGGAACAAGATTGACGATAGTGAATACGACGCTAATCCAGCGGGAATGGTGATCCATAGTGCGGTGCATGCCGCGCGGCCCGATCTGCACTGTATCACTCACCTCCACACCAACGAAGGTTTGGCGGTAGCCTGCTCCAAAAACGGCTTACGTCACGATAACTTCTATTCGGTAATGCTTTACAATCGCGTTGCCTATCACGATTTTGAGGGGCTAACCGTCAACGATGGTGAGAAAGAGCGACTCGTGGCCAGTTTGGGTCATCACTCGCAATTGATTCTTCGCAATCATGGGTTATTAAGTGCTGGCGGAACAATCGAAGAAGCCTTTATTGCCACTTGGACACTTCAACGCGCCTGCGAGATTCAAGTAGCTTGCGATGCCACCGGGCAAGAAGTGATTCCTATTAGCGCTGAGATTGGTGAAAAAACCGAGCAGCTACTCGAGACTCAAATTGGCTCGGCGGGCTTAGGTCGACGAGAATATGCGGCCATGCGTAGAGTGGTGGCGCAACATAATCCGGGTTTTGATGATTTGTAGAGTATGTAGGTGTTCTCGCTGGTTAGACGTCACTCCTTGCGAGGAGTACAATGGCGTTTTTTCCTAGGCGAATATCATGCAAGAGCGATTATACAAACAAATCCATGGCTATGCGGTTCAACTTATGGCAGCCGCAGATGACGGTGATGAAGAGTTGTTTGGACGACTCTTCGAGCAACTAAACGAGTTATGCCAAAAGCATCAAGATTCCGAAAATGATCACCCCGCTCAGTGGGAGGCGCTTGCTGATTTCACTGAAGATGCAGAGTTGGCATTGGCTCGTTACCAACACGCACTTGAGGTAGCTACTCGCTTAGAGACGCGCGATTATATCTCGTCAATCAATTTCAATTGGGCCGTGTTATTACGAGAAATGGGGCGTGAAGAAGAGGCGATCGAACGGTGTAAATTTGCAGCGGTCAGTGCCAAGGGAAGCTCCGATAAGCAGCTTAATGCCGACATTCGTGCCTTCCTGAAGTAATACAGAAATGCTACGCCTATCTAATAACGTGGAAATACCCCGTGCGGAGCTGGAATTTAATGCCATGCGCGCACAGGGTGCGGGTGGACAAAATGTCAACAAGCTTAACTCCGCCATCCATCTCCGTTTTGATATTAAGGCATCGTCACTCCCTGAGTTCCATAAACAACGCCTACTAAAACTGCGCGATAGTCGTGTTAGTAAAGAGGGCGTCATCGTCATTAAGGCACAGCAACATCGGACTCAGGAAAAGAACCGCGAAGATGCTCTACTTCGCCTGAAAGAGTTGATTCTAGAGGCGATTAAGGTCGTGCCGACACGCAAAGCGACTAAACCTACTAAATCCTCGCAGCGAAAACGATTGGATAGTAAGACGAAACACGCGTCCACCAAACGAATGCGTGGACGAGTGGATGGTCATGCTTGATTAAAGATTTAACGACACGTGATTCCCCAAAATACGACCAAAGCGCCACATATGAAGCACTTTCGGTTAATCCAGTTTTGCAGCAATGCCGATGCTCGGTATACTTAAGCTTTTCTAAACCCGTTGGATAAAACATGACCAGTGCGCTGTCGATCAAACAATTAACAAAGACCTACGAAAACGGTTTCGAGGCTCTCAAGGGCATCGACTTCGAAGTAAAGCAGGGCGATTTCTTTGCGCTGCTCGGCCCGAATGGAGCCGGTAAATCAACGACTATCGGCGTGTTAAGTTCGCTAGTGCGTAAGTCGACGGGCAGCGTTTCCATTATGGGCGTGGATATTGATGACGACTTTGCCAAGGCTAAGCAATTTCTGGGTGTCGTACCTCAGGAATTCAATTTCAATGTCTTTGAGAAGGTCTACAACATTCTGATCACTCAAGCGGGTTTTTACGGTATTAGCGAGGCCGACGCGAAACCGAGAGCAGAAAAGTACCTTAAGGAGCTTGGGCTCTGGGACAAGCGAGATGATGTAGCTCGTAACTTATCTGGTGGTATGAAGCGCCGATTAATGATTGCTAGGGCGCTTATTCATGAACCGCGTATCTTGATTCTGGATGAACCGACTGCGGGCGTTGATATTGAACTGCGTCGCAGCATGTGGGCATTCCTTCAGAAGGTGAATGCCGAAGGCGTAACGATCATCTTAACGACTCATTACCTTGAAGAGGCTGAAAGTCTCTGCCGTAATGTCGCGATTATTGATCGCGGTATCATTGTTGAAAATACCACCGTTAAATCGCTACTCGGAAGGCTTCAACGGGAGACTTTCGTATTTGACCTGGCTAGCGAGGCAGGGCACCGACCATCGGTGGACGGCTACGAACTTCGTTGGACTGACGACTCTTCCTTTGAGGTGGATGTAGAAAAATCTCAGGGCTTAAGTAAATTATTCGGCGAAATCTCAAAACTAAACCTCGATGTCTCGTCAATGCGTAACAAAGCTAATCGTTTAGAAGAGCTGTTTATTAGTCTAACTGGAGAATCGAAGCAATGAATTCACGGGAATTATGGATTGCCTATCTCACAATTGTGAGGAAAGAAGTTCGCCGATTCATTCGCATTTGGCCACAGACAATTCTGCCACCGGCAGTGACTACGGGACTCTATTTTGTAATTTTTGGCGCTTTGATTGGCCAACGAATTGGGCCCATGGGAGGCTTCAACTACATGGAGTTTGTCGCCCCCGGTTTGATTATGATGACCATTATCACCAACTCCTACTCAAATGTTGCCTCAAGTTTCTTTAGCGCCAAGTTTCAGAACTCCGTTGAGGAACTATTAGTATCGCCAACCCCTAACTGGGTTATTTTAGCGGGCTGGGTGTCCGGCGGTGTCGCCCGAGGTCTCTGTGTTGCAGCAGTGGTTACCGTGCTCACGCTGATCTTTACAGACCTGTCGGTTACGCATATAGGTCTGACTTGCCTGGTAATTCTCAACACGGCAATCCTGTTCGCCACAGCTGGCTTTATTAATGCCGTGTATGCGCGAACCTTCGATGATATCTCCATCATTCCTACCTTTGTGCTAACGCCGTTGACCTACCTTGGCGGAATTTTTTACTCAATTACGCTACTTCCTGCCTTTTGGCAGAGTGCGAGTATGGCCAATCCGATTTTCTATATGGTCAATGCCTTCCGCTATGGGGTTTTGGGCGAAAGCGATGTCTCACCAATGATTGCCATTGTGATGACCTTAGGTCTAACGGCTATTTTGGTCTGGGCAGCTCTACGCTTGCTCAATAGCAGTAGAATGAGAGCGTAGAAGTGTCCGAAATTAATAACATTCACGAACAAATCCCGCTTGGCAAGAGTACCGAGTATCAATCTCATTACAATCCAGCGCTGCTGGCGCCAATTCCTCGAGGGCTCTCTCGTCGTACGTTAGCTGCGTGTCAGCGAGAGATGTTTGGTGAGGACCTATGGACCGCCTACGAGATGTCCTGGCTTAAGCCCGGCGGGGTGCCGGTTGTGGCAGTCATGCGCTGCCATGTTCCGAGTACCAGTACACACATTATTGAATCAAAGAGCTTCAAACTCTACTTAAACTCCTACAACGGCTCTGAGTTCGACTCATTCAAGGCGGTTGAGCAACAATTGAAGGCGGATTTAAGTGCGGCAGCGGGTGAATCGGTTAGTGTCGTTTTGGAGCGTTTAGATGCAGCTGAAACATCACTTCAGGTTGGTGCGCTAGCCGGCATAGATTGCGTTGATGATTTGGCTATTACGGTGACTCAATATGAGCCGGATGCGAGTTTGTTGGCTGTAGATGACAGCATGCTTGTAGAAGAGGCACTTTGCTCTCATTTACTTAAAAGTAACTGCCCAGTCACGAGTCAACCGGATTGGGCCAGTGTCATTATTCGCTATAAAGGTCCGCAAATCGTGCCAGAGAGTTTTCTTGCCTATGTGATTTCATTTCGCGAGCACCAAGACTTTCATGAACATTGCGTAGAGCGGATGTATGTGGATTTGATGAATCGCTTTAACTTTGACTACTTGGATGTGGTGGCGAGGTACACGCGTAGAGGAGGGTTGGATATTAATCCATTCCGCTCAAGCCGAGCAGACGCGCCTCGAATTGAAACGCGTTTGGTTCGACAATAAGCTTAATCAAGAATAAGAGCGCTAGCAGTTAGCCGCTAACCCTTTTGTTGAAGGTGCTCTGCAGCGGATTTCAGAGCCTTAAGTACTTCGGCTCTGTCCTTAGGTTTGAGTTCATCGAGGTCCATGTGTAGGCTAAATCCATCCGCGTATTGTTCGATGAAAGATTTTTTTCCGCCTAAATTTTTACGCCAATCCAGTGCTTCGTAAACCGTTACTGGCTGACTAAATCCCTTGACGTCAATCTGTCCCACCTTACGACACATGATTCGATCCTTAATGAGCGCATAGGTGGTGTGACTCACTAATATTTGTCCAGGCTGCGCGGCAGCTTCAAGTCTTGAGGCTAGATTTACTTCGGTTCCCAAAACGGTGTAATCCATTCGCGATTCGGTGCCAAAGTTTCCAACGGTACAGTAACCCGTATTAATGCCGATGCGCATTTCAAGTGGCTTTGAGACACCCTGGAGACGCCATTGCTTCTGTAATTTACGTAAGTGCTTGCGCATGGCAATGGCCATTCCCACAGCCTTCATAGCGTCCATTTTAGCGCCATCAGACTCTGGATCTCCGAAGAATACCATCACGGCATCACCGATGAATTTATCAATCGTACCGTCGTAGCGTTGGGCAATTTGACTCATTTCGGTAAGATACGTGTTAAGAAGCTCAGTGAGAGGTTCAGCCTCTAACTCTTCGGCCAACGTACTGAACTCTTTTAGGTCTGAAAAGAAGACCGTGAGTTTTTTACGCTGGGTGCCCAAGCGAACGTCTCGTCCCGACATGATTTGTTGATGAATTTGTGGCGATATGTATTTGCTCAGCTTGTAATTATTCAGCTGCAGGGCGATATGTTCTTCCTTGAAGACTTTACTATTTTCACGCTCACGGCGAACCGCATCGTGCATGAATAGGCCATAAATACAGAAGTAGCTAGTGATACCAATTAAGGCCGCCTTGCTGATTGCTAGATCATTACTAAATGTCAGTACGGGTTCATGAAACAACGTCATGGTTGCGATACCCGCGATAAAGGCAACATTATCGTTACGCCACTTGATACCGCCACCGGCAACCAAGGCATTAAATTGCACCAGTGCAACAAACATAATGGTTGGTAGGAGACTGAAGTCAATTAACGTCAGTGCGCCACCAATTAAGGCCGCATCGGCGGCATTAAACCACTGGACCTTATTCTTGAGCTGCTTTTCGAATGCTTTAGTTATTTGGTAGCTAATTCCAGGATACACTAGGGTGAATAATGCGTAGCCATAAATAGTCCAGTTCAAGCTTTCTGCGGCCGTGGTATATAACGTTGCCGCAGCGGCAATGCAACTGAGTGTGCGGAACAAATACTGGTTTCGGGCCGTAGATTCGGATGAAACAGAGCCCTCGTTCTCGCGTATATTTAGCATTAGATTGTTAGTTATCCATTCTATAGTTGTAATAGGAACAATTGCTTAGACAAAAAGACTAACGCTTTTTGTTAGGTGCTACAAGCTGACGCGCCCAGCCAAAGAAAGAATTTCCTTCCATCACATAACGGTCCAACTCCTGAGCTGTTGCTTCGAAGTGTTGCGGGTTGGAAAACATGGCCTCTCGCTTTAACATTCTTCGTTTTGGATTTAACTTCTTTATAATTTTAGCAGGCACTCCAGCAACTACCACATTATCCGGTACATCACTGGTAACGACAGCACCGGCACCGACTACCGAATTATCACCGATCGATACTCCCTTCGTCACAATGGCTCGTTCACCTATCCAAACATTATTGCCAAGGGTGACCGCCGCGGTTGCTTTACCAAAAGGGCGCAAACGATTGTAAAGGCCATGCCAGTCGGAATCTGAGATGGAAGCTTCCGCTGCTAGCATACAGTTATCACCAATTATGACGGACTTAGCCGCCTGAATTTTAACACCAGGTGAGATAAGGCAGTAGTCGCCAATGTGAATCGAGGCGGGACCAGATTGGCTAGGCCAGGAAATTAAACGGACGTTTCTATCGGAATCACAGGCCATATGAAGGCAGTCACCGATTCGAATTCCCGCGCCAAACAACTTGAGGTGGCGAGGTCCAACAATATGCGGATAACTTCCGAGTTCGTCTAGCTCCGGCGCAACAAAACGTTGCACGTAGAATCGATTCAATTTGATTTGTAGGTGTTTTAGCCACGCGGGCCGATGATCCTTACGCACAGGTTCTTCCCAATTACCATTCTGACGATAAGTATCCCAGCATAAGGTAACTAGGTGAAGTCATTAATTGTTGAGATTCATACAATTGGGTAGAATAGTGCTTATTATCTTACTGGAATTTGAACTATGTCGACGCTTGAATTTCTTACTCAGCGAGTCAGCTTTCCGAAAGTTGAAGCACCAGGCCCCACTACTGAGCAGTTGGTAAAATTGTTTGCAGCGGCAGGCCGGGCACCTGATCATATGCAGCTGAAGCCATGGCGTTTTATGGTGATTCAGGGCGAGGCGAGAGAGGCCTTCGGCAAGCTCATGGTTGCGGCTAAAGAAGCAACGTCAGAGATCGACGACACGAAGCGAGATCGTTTGTACAACAATGCCTTTCGAGCACCCACCATTATTATTGCAGTCACCGTATTCAAAACTCATGAAAAAGTTCCGGAAGTTGAACAGATACTTTCAACTGGCGCGGCCGTTCAAAACCTTCTGCTGGCTGCGGAAACAATGGGGCTTGGAGGAATGTGGCGCACAGGTAATATAATGTTTGAACCGGTCATGCGAGAGGGCTTGGGAATTGCTGCACATGAGACCATCGCAGGCGCTATCTACCTTGGTACTCCGGCCGGGAAACGGAAGTCTATCAAGGCCTTAAATTTGGATAGTTTCGTCGCATATTGGCGCGGCTGAGTAGCTTGCCGAGATAAACGCTCCAGACAAGTTCGAAACAGCCCATGGCGTTACTTTCTTGCTTGCATTATCGAGGTCTCCCCAGTATCATCTGCGCCCGTTGTTCACTGAACTGTAAATCAGTGAATAACTGTTGGAGAGATGGCCGAGTGGTCGAAGGCGCACGCCTGGAAAGTGTGTATACGGAAACGTATCGAGGGTTCGAATCCCTCTCTCTCCGCCATTTTCGGTAATAACTCTGTCACTTAATAGTGCCCTGACTCATACGATTATTCGCGCTTTAGCGCCATTCACTAAGACTTCCAAAAAATACTTTATTTAAACTCGCCATCGACATAGTGATAATCGACTGACTAGGTTAAACCTCAATTCAGTATGATTGAATTAATCAATCCCCATCGCCACTCGAATAATAAACCCCATAAGCAATACAGCGGAAAGTCCTGAACACCAAAGCAGGACAAACCATGCCCATTGTTTTTGCTTAGGTGAAAAAAATCTATTAAATGTTTGGTCTAGTTTGGCAACTAACCAATTTTCCAATTTGGCCATCCGAGTGCTTACCACGATCTAATTGTGAATGATCAATCTAGTACATACTTTCATGGCTACTTTTACCTCGAAATATGTAATAGCAATATCCGGTATAGCCAAGAATAATGGGCAGCATAATTACCGTACCGATTAGGGTGATTGTCTGTGACGTAGAAACTGCTGCAGCCTCCCAGAGCGTGAACTCAAAGGGGACAATCCATGGATAAAGGCTAATAAGAAATCCGATATACCCTAATAGAAAGATGACCTGCGATAAAAGAAACGGCCTAACTTCCCTGTCGCCCTTGAATAGGTCGCGCCCTAATAGGATAAATGCCATTATTGTGAGTAATGGGATCGGCGCCAAGAAAAAGATATTTGGGCTAGAAAACCATAACTCAACGATGCGTGTATCGATAAATAACATACTAATACTCACCACAAGCATTGCCAGTGCCACGAAGCTCAACACATATTTGGCAGCACTGCGAGCCCAGGCTTGCGTCTCGTCCTCCGTTTTCATTACTAGCCAAGTGGCGCCGAGTAAAGCATAGCCAAACACCAAAGCAATGCCGGTCACGATAGCAAAACCATTCGCCCAATCTAATGCTCCGCCGGAAAATTGCCGACCTTCTACATCAATACCCTGGATGAAGTTGCCCAGTACCACTCCTTGCATAAAGGTTGCCAATAACGAACCTCCGTGAAAAGCGATATCCCATAGTTTTCGGTCACGTTCTCCTGCTTTAAATCGGAACTCAAAAGCCACGCCGCGGAATATTAACCCCATGAGCATTAGTGTGATGGGTAAATATAATGCCGGTAATAAAATCGCATAAGCTAAGGGGAATGCAACAAATAAACCGCCCCCGCCTAAGACCAGCCAGGTTTCATTACCATCCCAAAATGGGGCGATGGAATTCATCATACGGCTGCGGCATTTATCTGATGGCGCGAAGGGAAAAAGAATACCGCAGCCCAAATCAAATCCATCCAACACCACGTAGAGAAAAACCGCGATTCCAATGATTGCACCCCAAATCAAAGGGAGGTTTAACCAACTTGAAAAATCAATCATTTCGTACCTCCACCGGTGACACGCTTCGTTACACTTGCGTCCATCCTGAGACTATAAAATTCCTCACCCTCGTCAATAATCTTAGGGCCAGTACGAATCAACTTAACGATATAGTAACTTCCAGCTCCGAAGACAAAAGTGTACACCACCACAAAGCCAACCAGCGTGACCAAGACTTGTTCGGCTATGACGGGTGAAATACTCTCAGCAGTACGAATCACGCCATAAGCGGTCCAAGGTTGACGGCCTACTTCGGTCACAAACCAACCGGCTAGCACGGCGATAAATCCTGCCGGCGTCATAGCCATACACCACCACTGAAAATACCGAGTATCAAATAGTCGTTTCCGGAAGTACAAACATATCGCAATAGCACCAGTTAGGATCATACCTAAGCCCACACCCACCATTACTCGAAAGGACCAAAAGACAATACCAACAGGCGGACGATCTTCTTTAGCCACGTCTTTTAAGCCCGGTATTTCTCCATCAGTACTCCCTGTCAATATCCAGCTCGCAGCGCCAGGGAGGGTTATGCCATAATCTGTCGTCTCGGTTTCTTCGTTGGGAATCCCAAAGAGATACAACGGCTTGTTAGTTCCTCGGTCCCAGTTACCCTCCATAGCGGCAACCTTTATTGGCTGGTACTGCATCGTGTTTTCACCATGCCAATGGCCAATGATCAATTGTAACGGCGCCACAAAGATAGCCATCAGCATGGCCATACCGAACATGATTTTGGCATGTTTTAGATATTTTTCTCGCCAAAGATAATAGGCACCCACACCACCCACTACAAAAGCAGTAGTGAGATAGGCCGCTGTTACCATGTGAACGAACCGGGGAGGAAAGGAAGGATTGAAGATAATCTCAGTCCAACTGGTTGGATAAAGTAAGCCGTCTTGACCGATTTCAAATCCCTGTGGGGTTTGCATCCAGCTATTCGCAGCTAAAATCCAGAATGCTGAAATAATCGTTCCGACAGCGACAATACAGGTGGACGCAAAGTGCATCTTTTTACTGACACGCCCCCAACCAAATAACATAATTCCGAGAAATGAGGCTTCTAGAAAAAAAGCCGTGAGTACTTCATAGCCCAATAGAGGCCCAATCACATTGCCCACTCTGTCTGAAAATAATGACCAATTGGTACCGAATTGATACGACATCACCACACCTGAGACGACGCCCATACCAAAGCAAACGGCGAAAATCTTAACCCACATCCGATAAACTTGCTCGTAGGTTTTATCGCCTGTTCTCAGCCAGCGCCATTCCACTACAGCCAACCAACTGGCTAAACCAATGGTAAAAGCTGGAAAAATAATGTGGAAAGAAACCGTAAAGGCAAACTGGAGGCGCGCCAGCAACACAGGATCAAGCGTATCAAACATATACCGTAGTTCTCCTGACTATATTTTGGTAACGTAAATTGATCATAGACCAGCATGACATGAGTCGCATCATTAACGTTACACAGTCTCTTCGTCCATCGATTTTTAGCAATTGAAGAATTGATTGGCATAGCAGATCAAGACAAACCGTTTGAACACATTGACCTACTAAGGCTGATCCAAACACCACCAATACCGATATAAGGGTTACTCTAAAATAGCCTTAAATTTCCCCATCCTATTAGCTGCGTCACGCTCTGATTAAAGGTGGGTAATGGTGGGCCACATTTGACGGGTGGCGAAGCCAACAAACTATTGTTAATTAGCTACTTGAGGATTCGTAATGACGAAAATAGCCATTATAGGCGCAGGTTTAGCCGGTCTAACAGCGGCAACTCTACTCAGAGATTATGCCTCGGTGACAGTATTTGATAAAGCCAGAGGAGTAGGTGGGCGCCAGGCTACTCGGCGTGCTTTACCCTATGTTTTTGATCACGGAGCACAGTACTTTACCGCTCGTACCCCCGAATTCTCTGCCTTTATTTCACCCTATGTCTCAAGTGGCGCGATTGCGCGTTGGAACGCTCGCTATCAAAAGTTTGCGGGCAGCGAAGTTATTGACGTATCGGATTGGACTACCGGCGAACCACGCTATGTGGGAGTTGGCGGCATGAACCAGCTTTGTAAGCACATCGCTGGTGGGGTCGAAGTCATTACTGGGACGCGAATAGAATCCCTTAGACAGCAGCATGATAGTTGGTACTTGGTTGATCAGAGTGGCACTCGCCATGGCCAATACGACTGGGTGATTCTTTGCGCGCCTGCTCCGCAGTCTGTCGCGCTACTTCCTCAGTCTTTTGAACATTTAGGAGCTATTAAGGCCATTCAAATGGTGGGCTGTATTTCATTAATGCTAGGCTTTGAAAGCGCCATAGAGGTCAACTTTGATGCCGCGCATATTGAACAGTCAGACGTTAGCTGGATTGCGGTGAATAGCTCTAAACCCGGGCGAACCGAGCCGTTTTCGTTGGTGGTACATTCTTCTGAGGAGTACGGACGCTTAAACCTTGATGATCCCAGTGGATCGATGTCCCACCTGATTGCTGAAGCAGGGCGCGTAATAGGACATGATTTAAGCCAAGCACAACATCAAGCACTGCACACCTGGAGATACGCCAACAACACTCAGCATCATCTTAGTCACGACGCGTTTGTGGACACTCGGCTTAATCTCGCCGTCTGCGGCGACTGGTGTGAAGGAGGGCGGGTAGAAGGTGCCTTCACGTCAGCCGCTAAAGTTGTTAGACACTTAAGGGGGGCGCTGATATGAACGCAGAACATCCTTCGTCTGATAGCTTATCCCCGGCCCTTGTTAGCGAATTGGTCGCTATGGCGTGGTGTGATAAAACTTCATTCGATGATATTGAGTTAGAAACCGGATTCAGTGAACGGCAAACAATACGTTTGATGAGGAGGCATCTGAAAGCGTCGAGTTTTAAACTTTGGCGTAAACGGGTATCGGGCCGGGTAGCGAAACATCGACACTTGTGTTCCTGACACTTTGTGCCCATCGGCGCCGTACGTTGAACCTTCGGTTAGTAGATCCCCAGTATTCGTTTTAGCAAGTAGACGCGATTCGACTACCCAATACTAAGTATTAGTCCAATGATCCAACAGCTTGATCAGAACGAAGACGGTTATGAAATGAATCATTGAGCATTGAGCATTGAGCTTCCTGCTTACTTTCGGATAATTTTTGAGATAAATCATGGTCAACCTTTACGGTTGTTTAGAGAGGACACGATGATAATGAAATGGACTTACACGCTAGTGAGTTTTACTGTTTTCGGGATTTTATTTGCGGGGAACGCGGTGAGTGACGTTGAAATACCACGCTACGACGTTATTCGCTCTACCGACAATATCGAGATCCGTGAATATCAGCCGATGATTATTGCCGAGGTTAGAATGACGGGAGAACGCACTGATGCCATGGGTGACGGCTTCAGGATTCTCGCAGACTATATTTTTGGCAATAACACGGTTAATCAAGAAATTGCGATGACGGCTCCAGTTCAGCAAAATCAAAGTGCCGAGATTGCCATGACAGCACCGGTTCAGCAACAGCTTAACGACGAAGGTTGGCAGGTGAGCTTTGTTATGCCTTCAGAATACACCATGAACACACTTCCTATGCCTGTAAACGAGCGTATTGAGATCAAACCGATCTCGGCTAAACGTTACGTCGCCATTGAATTCTCGGGCAGAAACACCAGTGCAAACATGCGCGAACATCAGGCGGAACTCATGGCCTACATTGAAGCCAACGAATTGCTAGTCAAGGGGGCTCCAGTATATGCATTCTATGATGCGCCTTGGATACTCCCGTTCTTTCGTCGTAATGAAATTATGATGGAGCTAGATTCGACGGCGGATACGAATGCAGAGCTAAGTGCCTCGGTAACTGCGCAATAGAGAAGTTGATCGCAGTTTGTTAATCTCAACCAATGAAACTATTTCCAAGTGGCCTCACTCAAAAAATAGCGTGGCCTAAACGCCCGGCAAAGCTGATCGCGACGCTGGGCATCCAAATACTCATATTTATCGCGGTACTGTTTGCGTTCGAACGTTGGCTCCTGTCAACTAACGAGCGAGCGGGGCTCAGTGCTGCTCAGCTCGCACCCATCGTCGCGCAACTTGCTCCTGAGGAACTGGAGCGGTTTAAGGCTGGTGAGCCTCTTCTCGTCTACATTTGGGCCACCTGGTGCTCGGTCTGTAGTATCAGCTCAGCGAACGTTAGTGACTACGGTAGGGACTATCTCAGCACAACCGTGGCAGTTCAGTCTGGTAGCGATCGCGAGATACAGGATTTCATAAGCCGCAAAGGCTATGACTTTGTGGCTTATAATGATCGCGAAGGCCGCTGGTTTAAGTCAATGGGAGCAAGTGTAACGCCTACATACCTTTGGATTAACTATCCGGGTGAAATTCTTTATCTGAGTCGTGGCTATACCTCGTCGGTAGGGCTAATAGGCAGGCGGCTATTATTAACCGATCAAAACACAGATTAATCATTCATTAACGCGTTGTTTTTTGTGATAATAACTTAGCCGTACCAATCCCATCCTGCTAGATAAAGAGAATAAGATGTCAGTGAAAGATAAGCTCGAATCCATAGCCTCTGGCGAAGCGAGTGTTGAAGATGCCGCGGTGATTGCCGCTGAGGCGCAGGCGAGGATTGTTTATCTAGAAGATACCGTGCGTCAGTTACAGCGCGATGCACACATGGCCATCCACATCAAACTTTGCGCCGACGCACTGACGGACGCTTAGGGAACTCAAGATAGTTTGCGGGCAGTGCTAAGCTGCTGCAGCTAACGCCTTAATTTTAGCAACGATTGCTCTCAAGCCATTTCCGCGCGTAGGCGAAAGATGATTTTCTAAATCAATCTCCGAGAAATAGCCGTCGATGTCAAAGTCGGTAATCTGCGCCGCAGTTTTCTCATCAAACGCCGCCAAAACTAGCGCTAGTAGTCCTCGAACAATGATTGCGTCGCTATCCACGCTAAAGCGAAAAACGTTGTTATCGCGCTCAGTATGTAGCCAGACACTCGATTGACAGCCCTTTACGAGATTCTCATCAAGGCGAAACTGTTCCTCGAAGGGCGGAAGCTCTTTGCCCAAGTCAATAATGTACTTATAGCGTTCTTCCCAATCATCAAAGAATTCTAAATCGTCAATGATCTCGGTAGTGGTCAAATTCATTAGAAAAAGAGTCCTGCTTCAAGTTGTGCTTCTTCACTCATCATTTCGCGCGTCCATGGTGGATCGAAAACGAGGTTAACGACTACGCTGTTTACATTGGGAACCTTGGCTACACGGTATTCCACGTCGCCAACTAAAACCGGACCCATGCCGCACCCTGGTGCAGTGAGTGTCATATCGATCAGTACACTATTATCACGATCGTTGATGGCGACTTTATAGATGAGCCCTAATTCGACTAGCGAAATAGGGATCTCAGGGTCGAAGATTGAATCTAATGCCTGCCAAATCTGATCCTTATCAACATGTGTACCACCGTGCTGTGCAAACTTGACTACATCTACGGTTTGGCCAATCGCATCGGCATCGGTTCCATCAATTCGATACATATTACCCAGGTACGTTACCGTGAAGTTACCACCTAGACTCTGATTGATCGTGATAAATTGACCGACCGGAATGATGGCGCTCTCACCACTTGGTACTCGACGAGCCGGGCATTCTTTCACAGTTGTGACCAACTTTTGTTGCATAAAATAACGGTCTCTTAGCTTACGGAGAAGCTTTCGCCACAGCCACACTCGCCGGTGACGTTGGGATTAATGTATTTAATAACTCGATTTAAGCCAAGCTGCTCGACGTCAATAATCGTGCCCTTCAGCATCGCGATGGACTCGGTATCAACAGCAATTTTAAGCTCATTACCGGCGCTAACCATTACATCGCTAGTGTGAGTCTCGTCGACGAAATCGAGCGTATAGGCGTAGCCGCTACAGCCCGCTGGTTTAGTGCTAAACCTCACCGACTTTTCCGGCTGCTTAGCGGCGGCAGCGCTGAGAAATTCTACCGCGGCGTCGGTGACGGAAATTAGTTCTTGAGTTGGATCAAAGGCAGTGGTCATTGGTCTACTCCAGCATCATCTTGGCTTTTTCAATGCCATTAAACAGCAGATCGATTTCATCGAGTGTGTTGTAAATAGAAAAGGATGCGCGTGCAGAGCCATTCAAACCAAAGCGCTCCATTAAGGGTTCAGCGCAGTGATTACCGGTGCGAATAGCAATTCCCTGACGATCGAGAAGGAAGCCGACATCCGCAGCGTGCCCCTGAGACAGGACGAAGCTCAATACGCCAATACGCTGTTGGGCGGTACCAATTTGTCTAAAGCCGGATAGTGCCGCTGCGCGTTCATCGGCATAACGAATAAGTTGTTGCTCGTGGGCGCGTAAGCCTTCGAGATCCTGTTGGCCTAGCCAGTTAATAGCAGTACCTAGGGCAATTGCACCCGCGATATTAGGCGTACCTGCCTCGAGTCGCGAAGGCAGAACGTTCCACTCGGCCGATTGATAGGTAACGGAGCTGATCATCTCACCACCCGTTTGCCAAACCGGCCAGTCGGCCAGAACGGCTTCGCGTCCCCAAAGCACGCCAACGCCGGTTGGTCCAAAGACCTTGTGGCCAGAAAAGGCGTAGAAATCACAGCCAAGCGCTTGCACATCGACATCGCCGTGGGCAATTCCCTGGGCGCCATCAATCATTAACAGGGCAGTTGGATTAGTCGCCTTTAACATCTCGCCAATTTTCTTGACGGGATTGATGGTACCCAGAGCGTTGGAAATATGCGCCACACTTAAGATTGCAGTATTGGCATCGATAAGCTTCGCTAGACCCTCAAGGTCAATATCACCGGCTTCATTAATAGGGGCAATACGCAACTCAGCGCCGCTGCGATGACACGCCTGCTGCCAGGGAATGAGGTTAGCGTGGTGTTCCATTTCCGAGACGATAACGTTGTGACGCGGCGCTAAACGATCCGCCATACCGCGGGCAATGATATTGATGCCTTCAGTGGTACCACTGGTCCAAATAACTTCTCGCTCAGTAGCGGCATTGATAAAGCCTGCCACTTGTGTCCGTGCCCCTTCATAGGCGCGCGTTGCTTCGTCAGCAAGACAGTGGGCACCTCGATGGACGTTTGAATTCGTGGAGGTGTAGTAGGCTGTCAGGCTGTCGATCACACACTGCGGCTTCTGGGTAGTCGCTGCATTGTCTAAATAAACTAGTGGCTTCCCATGCACTTCTCGTTGAAGAATGGGAAATTCTTGACGAATGGCATCAACGTTAAACACTGACTTCTCCTAAACCTGCTTCATCTGAGCGAAGCGCTGGCGCAGTTGAGGGCGCAACCATTCGGCGACGGCCTCATGTTGCATTTGGTCGACTAACTCATTGATGAAACCAAAATTCAACATAATTTGGGCATCTTGACGCGAAATTCCGCGAGAGGTGAGGTAGTACATCGACTTTTCATCGAGTTCAGCCACCGTAGCACCGTGTGCACAGCGAACATCATCCGCGTAAATCTCAAGCTCTGGCTTGGTATTGAGCTCCGCATTACGGGACATCAATAGGTTGCGATTATTTAGCTCGGCCAAGGTTTTCTGAGCATCACGATGGATATGGATTCTACCGTTAAAGGTGGCCTTTGAGCGGTCTGCCACAATGCCTCGAACATTCTCTTCCGTGGTGCCATTAGGCATCGCATGTTCAATGGTAGTGTGGAGGTCAAAATGTTCTTTTCCATCGAGCAAGAAAATGGCATTGAGATTAGCTTGCGCGTGCTCACCGGCATGCTCTACGTCAATATCTAAGCGACTTAGCTTTGAGCCAAACCCGACTACATGGCTATCGAGCTGCGATTGGTTGCCCAGACGGATATGGTTACCACCGATGCTGTAATGTAGGTCGCCCTGTAATTGGAAGCGATAGTGGTTGAGGTGAGCCGAATCAGCAACGTCGTACTCGCAGAACAGGGAGCTCAATCCTTCGCTGTTGCCAGCGAGCTGCTCAATGACCGTGCATTGTGAGTGATTGCCTAGCTCGGCGGTAACACGAGCAAATTGCTCGCAGTTAAGCTGAGCTGCTACAGCGATTCGAATCGGCTGAGTAATGGAAGCCGACTCAGCTACTTTGATAGTTAGTGACTGCTGGGTACGGGTGTCATTAATCAAGCCAAAAATATGGTGGTTGGGCTTAGTCAGCGCTGTATCAACTGTTTCTAAGCGAATACTTAAGCCATTGGGTAGCGACGTTGGCAGCTGCCATTGCTCGCCATCGAATAGGACATCAATGGTCTCAATGTCAGCGAAGTCCGGGTTCAACAACTGCTGACTCGGTGCAGCGAACTGTTCTTCAGCCAGACCGAATAGGCTCGTGTAGCGCCACGCTTCGGTCTTGCGAGTAGGCCAAGCCGTATTCGCAAGAGCTTGGAGCTGCTGTGCTTGAAACTGGGTTAACGGGCCACGCTTTGCCGCGTCTTGGGTGCGATCAAACCAGTGGCTCATGCCGATTTTTCCTCTAACCAAGCGTAACCGTGTTTCTCGAGCTCTAGGGCCAGTTCAGGACCGCCAGACTTCACAATCTTACCGTCCGCAAGTACGTGAACGAAATCCGGCTTAATAAAGTCTAGAAGGCGTTGATAGTGAGTGACCACTACGAATGAACGCTCTGGACTGCGCTGACTATTAACGCCTTTCGCAACAACCTGCAGCGCGTCGATATCAAGACCTGAGTCGGTTTCATCTAGAATGCACAGTGACGGCTTCAACATCATCATCTGCATGATTTCGTTACGTTTCTTTTCACCACCAGAGAAGCCTTCGTTGACGCCACGCTTGAGGAAAGCAATGGGAAGATCAACTTCCTTACAGACTTCCTTCGCCGTCTTAAGAAGTTCCTTTGACGACATTGGCTCTAAGCCCTTCGCAGCACGATTTGCATCAACAGCCGCCTTGAGAAACTCCAGGTTACTAACGCCAGGAATCTCAACGGGATATTGGAACGCGAGAAATAATCCGGCATGGGCACGTTCTTCGGCTTCTAAGTCGAGGAGATCGGCGTTATTTAGGCTGGCGCTACCAGACTCTACTTCATAGCCGTCGCGGCCAGACAGTACATAACCTAAGGTAGACTTACCAGCTCCGTTAGGACCCATAATAGCGTGAACTTCACCCGGCTTAACTTCAAGATTAAGTCCTTTAAGGATGGTTTTTTCTTCTACGCGTGCGTGTAAATTTTTGATTGATAACATGTTGTTTCCTAAACGCTTAACCGACCGAGCCTTCAAGGCTGATTTCAAGTAACTTGCCCGCCTCGACGGCAAACTCCATGGGTAATTCTTTAAACACTTCTTTACAGAAACCGTTGACGATCATTGATACCGCCTTTTCTGGATCTAGACCCCGTTGCTGACAGAGGAACATTTGATCGTCGGAGACCTTCGAGGTGGTAGCCTCATGCTCGACAATGGCTGTAGGATTCTTAGTCTCTACATACGGGAAAGTATGTGCACCACATTGATCGCCAATCAGCAGCGAGTCACACTGGGTGAAGTTACGTGCCCCGTCGGCGCGTGGACCCATGCGAACAAGACCTCGATAACTATTATTGGATCTGCCGGCGGAAATTCCCTTGGAAATAATCGTCGACTTCGTATTTTTACCAAGGTGAATCATCTTGGTTCCAGTGTCAGCTTGCTGACGGCCCCGAGTTAATGCCACCGAGTAGAATTCACCCACACTATTGTCACCGCGGAGGATACAGCTTGGGTATTTCCAGGTGACAGCCGAACCTGTTTCCACCTGCGTCCAAGAAACCTTCGCATTGGTGTGCGCGACGGCACGCTTGGTAACAAAATTATAAATACCACCGCGGCCTTCTTCGTCGCCGGGGTACCAGTTCTGCACGGTAGAATACTTAATTTCCGAATCGTCTAGCGCAACCAATTCAACCACTGCAGCGTGAAGCTGGTTCTCATCGCGTTGGGGTGCGGTACAACCTTCTAGGTAACTTACGTGGCTTCCTTCGTCGGCAATGATGAGTGTTCGTTCGAATTGCCCCGTGTTCTGCTCATTGATACGGAAGTAAGTTGACAGTTCCATGGGGCAGCGAACGCCCTTAGGGATATAGACAAAGCTTCCATCGGTAAATACGGCGCAATTTAGCGCTGCGTAGTAGTTGTCTTTTTTCGGAACCACGCTGCCGATGTACTGTTTAACGAGTTCTGGATATTTCTGCAAAGCCTCGGAAATCGAGCAGAAGATGACTCCTGCCTCGTAGAGCTTCTCTTTGAAGGTTGTCACGACTGAAACCGAGTCGAAGACCACATCCATGGCTACCCCAGCTAACATCTTTTGTTCTTCAAGGGGGATACCCAGCTTCTCATAGGTACGCAATAGTTCAGGGTCAACTTCATCAAGACTTTGAGGCTTGTCGGCCATACTCTTAGGTGCCGAATAGTAGGCGATTTTTTGGAAATCAATCTTTGGATATTCAACGTGAGCCCAATCAGGCTCTTCCATTTTGCACCAGTCACGGTAAGCATCGAGGCGCCATTCAAGCATCCATTCAGGCTCATTCTTCATCGCGCTGATTCGGCGGATGACATCTTCATTCAGCCCGGGCTCAAAGGTTTCGGTTTCCACGTCGGTAACGAAACCCGCTTCGTACTCTCGTTGGATGGCTTGATCTATTTGTTCAGTCATAATAAGTCTCTAAAAATCAGAAGCCGCTTACTCAGCGGCAGAACAGACCCAGTGGTTAAACTAGATGGCGGTTAGAGGGATCTTGCCGCTAGTCTGTAATTGCTGTTGTTGAACTGAAATTCGTCGGATCTCCTCGCGCTCGATGAGGGCGGCCAGAGAGATACTTTTTAGGAAGTCACGAATCTGCACACTCAGGTCCATCCATAGGTGATGTGTTAAACACATGTTGCCTTCGTGGCAGTTGCCTCGGCCGTTACAATTCGTTGCATCAATGCTTTCGTCAACCGCGTCGACAATATCGGCAATGTTGATATCGTTGGTATCCACGGCTAAACGATAGCCGCCACCTGGACCGCGCACAGAGCTTACTAAGCCACGTCTGCGTAGTTTAGAGAATAATTGCTCAAGATAGGATAAGGAGATCTCTTGACGTGTAGAAATATCTGCCAAGCTAATCGTGCCATTACGTTGATTAATTGCGAGATCTAGCAATGCCGTTACAGCATATCGACCTTTGGTAGTTAAGCGCATGAAATTTACCTCGTGTACTGCCGCGCATTATAAATAACCTAGTAAACTAGTCAAGATTAAAATGGTGGGTAATTTCCGAGTGTTCGACGAAGGAATATCCAGCGTAGTACAGGTAAAAGTTGTTATTCATAAACGATGCAGGGAAGGAAAAAGGATGCCGCTTGGGAGTAAATTCAGCGACAACCTTAACCGAGCTTCTAACTAAACTAGGAGCTAGCAACGGCTCCTAATCTGTATAGGAGCGCGATGATGACTTTGCTGCATAGTCCTACCGTAATCAGCGTTGCCACGATGGCGGCGCCCGAGGGGAGGTCGAAGAGTAAAGAACTTAGCAAACCCAAGAAGTAGCCTAGCACGCCAATGATCACCGCAATGGTTGTGCGATAGCTCTTCAGTGCGCTGGTGGCAACCGCGGGGACAATCAAGCTGGTAAAGACGAGATATACACCAACAAGTTGAACGCTAAGGGTGATTGCGACGGCAAAACTGAGGTAGAAAATGGTTGCGTTTTGCTGAGGTGGAAACCATATCCATAAGCCTACTAGCACTGCAGAAACAATGGCTGGAACGAAGAGGTCACCCCAGTCAGTCCAGAGAATTTGTCCCGCCAGCATCGACTGAAGTAATTCATCGCCATGGGGTGAGTCCGCTAGAACTAGCACGCCACAGACTGCAGCAAGGACATAGAGCAACCCAATAAAGGCCTCTAATTCTTGGCGAACCAACTTTTCCAACTGACTAATTAGCAGGGCGCCGGCGAGCGCGAAGGCGATGGGAAGTAGCCAATGCCAGTGTTCTGACGTCCATTCGTGGTGATGGAGTTCAGCCAAGATGGCGCCGAATGCCGCAATCTGAGCGATTGCGAGATCAATGAAGATAATATTGCGCTTGAGTACCTGCTTGCCAAGCGGAATATGTGTCGCCAGGACAATAAGGCCCGCTACGAGAGCGGGCAGAAGGATACCAATGAGATCGCTATTTATCATCGTGCAGTCGCATTAACTCATCGATTAGAGATTCATAAACATCGAATAAGCTTGGATGGGCCTCACTCGCTGTATAAGATAGCTGGCTCTCTTCAATATCAGTACGTTCACTTAGCCACTCGGCACCCCGGCTATCTTGATAGCCAGTGTAGACAATGGCGGCCACGTTTTCACTGCGACTCAATTCGAGCAGTGAAGCGAGGTGAGCAGGCGTAGGCGGAAGGCCGGGTTGAGGCTCCAAATCGCCAATCTGTTCCAACGAAAGCCAATCGAATAGATAGCGAAAGCTAGAGTGATAGGCAATATATTTATTGCCATTAAGCACCTCGGCACGTGTTTCCCAGCGCTGCGTTGCAGTAGACCATCTGGTCAAAAAGTCGCTCAGGTTTTGCTGATAGCTCGCCCGATTCTCCCCGTCGACCTCACCAAGGCGTTTAGTCAACTCCTTAGCCACCAACTCAACCCGGCTTGGGGAGAGGTGGAAATGAGGATTACCAGCGGCATGCACATCACCCATTGAGCGATCTACTCGTTCCAGTTTATCCAACGTCTCCACTACTTCCGCGGCGAAAAACATACCCGGTTGACCTGTTCGTAGATCGCGGTTATTCGCCTTCATTTGCAGCATCGGTAACCAGCCAACTTCGAGTTCCGCCCCCGAGCAAATCGCCAAGTCGGCACGGCGAAACTGTGCAATCAGACTGGGTCTTGCTTGAACGTTGTGAGGATCTTGCAGTGCGCTAGTGGCGGCATAGATGCTAGCATCCGGCGCAATCTCTTTAGCTAGGGCCGCCCACTCTGGTTCGCAGGCGAAGATATTTAGTGCTTGAGAGGTGGCGGACGCTGCTATAAGCGCCGCCCCCAACACCATTTTTTTAATAGGCGTGTGCACCGTGAGCTCCTATGGCAGTGTTAAAGCTAATGCCGACAACAGTGTCACTGCTTGATGAGTCCCCGGAAATTTCTTCTTTCGCGGCAAATAATCGAATCACCGAAAAGTGTGACGGATGCCAGCCAACGGAAAGGCTAGTGTTAGTTGTCTCTTCCGCTTCGAACTCAGCAACGGTGGTGCCATCAGCTTCAGTATGGAATTCATGGAAGCTCCAGCCTTTGAATTTACCGTAGCGCGAAGCAACTGACCAATTTGGATTGATCTGGTAAATACCAGACACGTACCAACCGGTGTTTTGCTCATCTAAATCGACTTCCTCGTAGAGGTCGTCGGCGATTAGCAGTTCAGCGCTTAGTGAAAGGCTCTGATACTTGTAGTTGCCATTTGGCGCCCATTTGTAGGTGGCATCGAAGATTGCCATGTTCTTGCCGCCATACGCAGGACCGTGGCCATGAGCATGGTCATCGTGTGCGTCGACATCACCATGCTCTTCGTGCTCTTCGTGCTCTTCGTGCTCTTCGTGCTCTTCGTGTTCGCCATGATCATCGTGCTCTTCTAAATGACGTTGAGCATTTTCATTGCGGAGATAAGCGGCACCCAACTGCCAGCTACTTGATGCACCAATGTCACCGCCAAGTTTTGCATAGAGCGTCGATACACCAATGCTGCTATCTGAAGCCTCGGCGTCTTCCAGTGCCAGAGCGTCTCCTGAAAACGCTTCTGCACCAAAGGCGAGGTAAGTCTCTGTAGGAGCGACCCAGTTAACACGAATACCATCGTCAGCATAATGTGAACCCAACATGGCACGATAGGCGATAGGGCGCTCGCTGAAAGAATCAGTATGCAAATGCTGGTTATTTAAATAGCCAATATCCGACAGCATGCGTCCCGCTCTGATACCAAAGCCTGCAGGTAATGCTGTGGTTTGAATGAAGGCTTCCTCAAGCTCAACTTCAACTTCACCTTCGTGCGAAGCGACGACCAATGTCATTTTGCCGTAAAAGGAATCATCAACGGGTGCAGAGATAGCAAGTTCCGAGTGCCCTAGATTGAATCCGTCCTCGCGCAATCCTTCACTTAATGCGTCCTCTTGGTAGTACCCATCAAGGACCGCAGAAATGTTAATGTCTGATTGAGCCAGAACGGGTGTTGATGCCAACGAAGCGAAAGCGATTGCGCTGCTGAGAGAGGTAGTTTTTGAGATGTTAGATGTTTTAGTTTTCATTTAAAAATCGTCCATAACGCTGCAGGGATTTTTCCCAGCAGGCTAGTGCTATTAGATATGTTTTGCGTTTGAGCGTGGTTTAGCTAATAGAGGTGGACGAGGGCGGTGCTCTTGCCTTGGGCTGCTCGGCAAGTTCAAATGTGGGAGTTACTTGCTGGAATGCCCAATCGAATAAGTCTGAAACGACACGGTGGGCAAAGTCTAAAGTGGTGTTAACCGCTTTCGACGAACCATCAATCACCGCACAACTTACACAGATTTCT